>JAPOPO010000191.1 GCA_026712885.1 Rhodospirillales bacterium
CGCCGGGCTGACGTGCTGACCGCCAAGGGCGTCTTCACCGCCGATCGCAAGCAGAGGGAGATGGCCGTGGTGCCGGAGCACGGCATCACCTTCTCCAAGGAGGACGCCAGCAACCTCGGCCAGGCCAAGGCCGCCAATTACTGCGGGCAGTACATCGTGATGCGCACGCTCGGTGTCGATCCCGCCGATGTCGAGAGGCTCTATCTCGCGGGTGGCTTCGCCAATTACGTGGATGTGGGGAACGCCGTCGACATCGGCCTGCTCGCGCCGGTGCCTGCGGCGCGCGTGATCAAGGCGGGCAATGCGGCGGCGCGGGGGGCGCGGGCGATCCTGCTTTCGGCCACTCGGCGGCGCGCACTGGAGCGCGAGGTCCAGACCATCGAGCATATCGAGCTGGAGACCACACCCGATTTCTTCGACCTCTTCGTGGACGGCTGCCAGTTCAAGCCGATGCCAACGCACCTCGTGCCGGAAGGAACCGCCGCATGACCACCCCGCCGCTCATCGTCATCGGCGAGAATATCCACTGCACCCGCGTCGCGCTTCGCAAGGGCAAGCGCATTGCCGAACGCGACGGCGCCGAGGCCATCCTCTACGAGACCATTGATGGGGAGGAGCGCGCGCTCCCGGTCACGGCGGAGGCGAAGCGGACCAAGGACTACGAGGAAGGGCGGGTCAAGCACGTCCAGGTCGCAATCGAGACCGCGATGGAGACGGCAGCGGGCGATCCGGCCGAGGGCCTGCGCTATATCGAGGCGCAGGTCCGCCATCAGGAGCGCGCGGGCGCGGCCTTCCTGGATCTCAACGTCGACGAGATCGCGCCCAAACTCGCCGTGCAGACCGGTGCCATGGCCTGGCTCGCGGCCACGGTGCAGGGGATGACTGACCTCCCGATTTCCGTCGATTCCTCCAGCGTCGATGTGATTCGGGCAGGGCTCGAGGCAATAGCGCCCGCCAAGGTGCGCCCGATGCTCAACTCGGCCTCGCTGGAACGGCTGGATGCGCTCGACCTCGCGCGCGAGCACGACTGCCGCGTGGTGGTGACCGCCGCCGGCGAGAAGGGAATGCCGGATGGCGCCGACGAGCGGGTGGCGAACGCATCCCGCATGGTGGAGGCGGCGCTCGACAGGGGCTTCGCGCTGGGGGATCTCTACATCGACCCGCTGGTCTTCCCGATTTCGGTCGACTCCAGCTTCGGCAACCACTGCTTCGACGCGATCCGCGCCTTGCGCGCACGCTTTGGCGACGAGGTCCACATCACCGGCGGCATGAGCAACGTCTCCTTCGGGTTGCCCGCCCGTAAGCTCCTGAACGAGATGTTCGTGCTGCTGGCCGTCGAGGCCGGCGCCGACGGTGGAATTATGGACCCGGTGGCGAGCCCGCCGGAGGCGATCCTCGCCATCGACCGCGCGGACCCGAATTACAAGCTGGCCGAAGACGTGCTGATGGGGCGAGACGAGCACTGCATGGCCTATATCCGCGCTTGGCGGAAGAGCAGGCGCAAAGCCAAGTAAGAAATGAGGTTCCCATGACCGAGACCGAACGGCCGCCGGATGCCGAGCCCGCGCTCCGCACGCTCGCCATGCCCGCCGACGCCAACCCCAACGGCGACATCTTCGGCGGCTGGGTGCTGGCACAGATGGACCTCGCCGGCGGCGTAGCGGCGGCGCGGTGCGCCGGCGGCCGCACGGTCACAGTGGCGGTGGAAGCCATGCGCTTCCATGCGCCCATCGCCGTCGGCGACCTCGTCACCTGCTACGCCGAGGTGGTAAAGACCGGACGAACCTCGATCACTGTCGACATCCAGACCTGGGCGCGCCGGCGGCGTGGTCCCGTGGAGGTCAGGGTGACCGAGGGCACCTTCATATACGTCGCCATCGACGACAACGGCCGTCCCCGCCCGCTCCCCGAAGAGACGGCGGAGAGCTGACGGCTGGAGCGTTTCCGTCTTTCACGGAAACGCCCTAAGTGCGAGCGCTGACGGCAGGGTCGTTGGTGGGGTCCAGGCCGCGGATGATGGTGCAGGGCATTGGCGCCGCGCGAAGCGCCTTGCACGCGCGGCCGGCATCATTCTTGTAGAGCCCCAGAAAGCGCGCCCGATAGAGGGTGCCACGGCCGTTGGTGCGAGGCGCGAGGGTCGCGGTCGAATCGGTCAGAAGCGGCACGCGCACCGATGCCCGGCGCATGGCGATCTCGGCCGCCGTGACTGACTCGTAGGCGCCCACCTGGATTCCCCAAGCGCCGCCCCCTGTCGACGCAGCCGCGACTTTCTCAGCCAGGGCCGGCGATGGCGACGGCTCTGGCGCGGCCACCGATTCCACGACCGTTGGCGTCGCGGACCCAGGCTTTACGGGTGGGGCTTGCGGAGACGGCGGGCCGGAAGCCACCTCGGCCGGCGCAGGCGACGGTTTCGGAGCAGGCGGCGGGTCCTCGGCGATCTCGATCGGCTCAGCCGGCGGAGCCGCAGCACCTTCCACCAACTCGGGCGGCTCGGTCGCCGCAACCATGATGACCGCCGGCTTGAAGCGCAGTGCCGGCGCGGCCAGACCGGAGCCGCCGGGCGGGCGCGGAATGCCTGCGTAGCGGACCCGGCCGCGCTTGGCGTCGTTCTCGGCGATCCGCGTGAAGCCGAGGTCGAGAAGGTTGGCCATGTGGGCATTGCGCGAGCGCGACGTCTTGCCGCCGAATACCACGGCGATGACGCGCCGGCCGTCACGCTCCGCCGAGGCCGCGAGGTTGAAGCCCGAGGCGCGGATATAGCCGGTCTTGATGCCGTCCATACCGCGATAGCGGCCGAGCAGCCGGTTGGGCGAGCGATGCATCCGCCCCCGATAGCGAAAGCGCTGGTCGTCGAAATAGTGGTAGCGGTGCGGGAAGTCCTGCTGCAGAGCCTGGGCAAGTCGCGCCATGTCCCGCGCCGTGCTGCGCTGCTTCCGGTTGGGCAGGCCGGACGCATTGCGGAAGGTGGTTCGAGACATGCCGAGCGCCTTTGCCTTCCTGGTCATTTTTCTGGCGAACTCGACCTCGGTTCCGCCCAGCGCCTCGGCGACCACCACGGCGATATCGTTGGCCGACTTGACAATCAGCGCCTTGATCGCGTCCTCGACACGGATTGTCGAACCGGCACTCAGCCCGAGTTTGGATGGCGACTGACCCGCTGCACGCTTCGAAACCTTCAGCTTGGAGTCGAGGCTGAGCTTCCCGTTGTCGACCGCCTCGAAGAGCAGGTAGAGGGTCATCATCTTGGTCAGCGACGCCGGGTATCGCCTGATGTCGGCGTTGCGTGAGCGCAAGACCTCGCTGGTCTCGGCATCGATGACGATGGAGGCATAGCGCGCCTGCGCCTCCTCAGTGGCGAAAACCTGCGACATGGCGAGGATGCAGAGCGCAAGGGCGAGACCGATAACGACCGAGCCCGGACGCAAAATTATTCTTCTTCGCCGTGTTCCCACGTCCGTCCGCCGCCACCACCGAATCGACTTGGCAACAGTTATGGGTTGAAAGCGCCGCGCCCGTCAAGCATCGCCTATGAATAAATATCTGGAAGTCATTGATTCAGCGCACTCTCTGGCTTTCCGGGACGCGTGCGAAAGCTGTGAGAAACGCGCACTAGAAGTCGGGCGGCTCGATGTCGCTCTCGCGTAGTTGGAACGCGAGGTTGTCCTTCAGCCGCCCCAAGCCGGCATCGTCCGCGCCCTCGCAGCGCGCCACCAGCATGGGCTGGGTATTGGATGCGCGCAGCAGCCACCAGCCGTCCTCGGTCTCGGCCCTGACTCCGTCGATGGCGGAGAACGTGGCGCCGGCGGCGCTGAGCCGGGCGCGGACCTCATCGGCGACCTGGAACTTGCGCGCGTCCGTGCAGGGGAAGCGGACTTCGGGCGTGCTCACCATTTGCGGCAGTTCGGCCCGGAGCGCGGCGAGGGAGCGCCCCTCGTCGGCAATCAGACGCAAGAGCCGGAGGGCGGCGTAGAGCGCGTCGTCGAAGCCGTAATAGCGGTCCGCAAAGAAGATATGGCCGCTCATCTCGCCCGCGAGCGGCGCGCCGCACGCCGCCATCTTCGCCTTGATTGGCGCATGGCCCGAGCGCCACATCAGCGGCGTGCCGCCAAGGCGGGCGATCTCGTCGAACAGGACGCTACTCGCCTTCACGTCGCCGATCACGGTCGCGCCGGGCTGCGCGCGCAGCACCTCGCGCGCGAGCAAGGCTACGAGCTGGTCGCCCCAGAGGAGCGCGCCGTCGCCGTCCACGACCCCGATGCGGTCGCCGTCGCCATCGAAGGCAATACCAAGATCGCAGCGCTCGGCCCGCACCGTCTCGATGAGCTGCGCCAGGTTCTCCGGTACCGTGGGGTCCGGATGGTGGGCAGGGAAGGTTCCGTCGACCTCATCGTTCAGCAGGATGTGGCGGCCCGGAAGGCGGTTCACGAGCGCGCCGAGCACCGCGCCGGCAGCACCGTTGCCGGCATCCCACGCCACGGTGAACGGATGCTCCACGGCCTCGGTGAGGAGGCGCGCGACGTAAGTGGCGCGGACGTCATCGGCCTCTGTCGCCCTGCCGGCACCCTCGGCGAACGCGCCGTCCTTCGTGACTTGTGCCAGCGCCTCGATGTCCTCGCCGTAGAAGGGCTTACCACCCAGCACCATCTTCACGCCGTTGTAGGCCGGCGGGTTGTGCGAGCCCGTGATCATCATGCCGCCGTCGCACCGGCGGTCGCGGACCGCGAAATAGAGCATCGGAGTCGGGCCCACGCCGATGCGCAGCACGTCGGCGTTGGCGGCGGTGAGGCCCTCGACCAGATGGGCTTCGAGGTCCGGCGAACTCAGCCGGCCGTCGCGACCGACGCAGATGAGCGGTCGTCGGTTGGCGGTAGAGCAACGCCGCGCCATGGTGGCGAAGCCCCGGCCGATGGCGGCCATGTCGGCCCCGGTCAGGGTCTCTCCAACGATGCCCCTGATGTCGTAGGCACCGAGGATCGCCGGGTCGAGCGCGTGCCCCACGCTCATGGCGAAGCCGCCGGCCGGCCGACGCTCACATAGCGAATGCCGGCGCTGGCCACCTCGCCCGGCTCATAGATGTTGCGGAGATCGATCATCAGCGGCGTCTTGAGCACGTCCCTGGCACGCTCCAGGTCGAGCGCCCTGAACTCGTTCCACTCCGTGAGGATCACCAGCGCGTCCGCGCCCACCATCGCGTCGTATGCATCGCCGCACCAGACGACGCCGTCGAGTACGCGCCGCGCTTCCTCCATGCCCGCGGGATCGAAGGCGCGCACCTCAGCCCGTCGCTCGATCAGCCCCGGCAGGATCACGAGGCTCGGGCTTTCCCGCACATCGTCTGTGTTGGGCTTGAACGTGACACCGAGCACGGCGATGGTCATGCCCGCGACGGAGCCGCCGCAGGCCTGCACGATCTTGTCGACCATTGCAGACTTGCGCGCGGCGTTCCTGTGCAGCACCGCCTCGACGATGGCGCTGGAAGCGCCGGCTTCCTCGGCAATGCGGACGAACGCTGCGGTGTCCTTGGGGAAGCACGACCCGCCGAAGCCGGGGCCCGCGTGCAGGAAATACCGCCCGATGCGGCCGTCGAGACCGATGCCCTTGGCGACGTCCTGAACGTCCGCGCCGAGGCGCTCGCAGAGGTCGGCAATCTCGTTGATGAAGGTAATCTTGGTCGCGAGGAAGCAGTTGGCGGCGTACTTGATGAGTTCCGCCGTCTCCAGCGTGGTGAAGAGCACCGGAGTCTCGATCAGGAAGAGCGGCCTGTAGAGAGCCTGCATGACCGCCTGCGCTCGTTCGGACTCGACCCCGACGACGACCCGATCGGGGCGCATGAAATCGCCGATCGCGGAGCCTTCGCGCAGGAACTCCGGGTTCGAGACGACATCGAACGCCGCGTCAGTCCGCTGCTCCCGGATGATCCGGGCGATTTCACGCCCCGTGCCGACGGGCACCGTCGATTTCGTCGCGACGACCGTGTAGCCGTCGAGGGCGTCGGCGACCTGGCGGGCCGCCTCGAATACGAAAGAGAGGTCGGCGTGACCGTCGCCGCGCCGGCTGGGCGTGCCGACTGCCAGCATCACCACATCGGCTCCCCGCACGGCGTCGGCGATGTCTTCGGTGAAGGAGAGGCGACCGGCGGCGACGTTGGAGGCGGCCAACGCCTCCAGCCCAGGCTCGTAGATCGGGACGTGCCCGGCCTGGAGTGCAGGGATCCTCCCCGGCTCGGAATCGACGCAGGTCACGGTGAAGCCGAACTCGGAGAAACAGGCGCCCGACACCAAGCCGACGTATCCGGCACCAATCATCGCAACGCGCATGGCGATGCTCCTCGATACAAGAAACGGCGTGGGGTGAGCCGCCCTACGAGGGCGGCATGGCCTCACGCAGGAATGACAGCAGATCCTGCCGCAGCTCGGGCCGTTGCAAGGCGCAGCCGATCGTCGCCTGAAGGTAACCGGCCGGGCTGCCGCAATCGAAGCGCTGCCCGGTGAAGCGCACTCCGTGGAACGGCTCCTCCCGCACCATCGCGGCCATGGCGTCGGTCAGTTGAATTTCGCCGCCCGCGCCCGGCCCCTGCGCCGCAAGCCGCGCGAGAATTGTCGGTTGCAGGACGTAGCGGCCGATCAGCGCGAGCCGGGAAGGCGCCTCGGCGGGGGCGGGCTTCTCCACCATGCCGGAGAGCGTGACGATCCGCTCCTCCTCGGCCGCGACCTCGACGATCCCATAACGCCCGGTCTCGCTTTGCGGCACCTCGGCCAGCGCCACGACGCTTCCCCCCGTCTTGCCGTGAACATCGACGAGTTGGGCGAGTCCAGGCGGGTCGCCGAGGAGCAGCTCGTCCGGAAGCAACACCGCGAACGGCTCGTCGCCTATCAGATCGCGCGCGCACAGGACGGCGTGGCCCAGGCCCAGCGGTTTTTCCTGACGAACGAACGCGGCAGTGCCAGACTCAAGCAAGGCGCCCGCGGTCGCCGCCAGAGCGGCATCATCGCCGCGCGCCGCGAGATACGCGTCGAGCGCGTCGTCGCGCTCGAAATGGTCCTTGATCGCCGCCTCGCCCCGGCCGGTGACGAAGATGAATTCGTGGATCCCCGCGGCTTGCGCTTCTTCGACCGCGTACTGGATTAGCGGCTTGTCCACCACTGGCAGCAACACCTTGGGTACCGCCTTGCTCGCGGGCAAGAACCGCGTACCCATGCCGGCGACCGGGAGCACGGCCTTCCTCACCGATGTCGCCATTTCGAGAACCTCGCCACGCTGACCGGGGGCGGTGGAGGCGGAGGTGTGCCACGGCGGCCACAGCGCGGCAAGCAGGACCGCAAACGCCCCCCCCCCTCAGCCGCCGAGCAGCAGCTCCTTCGCCTGATTGATCTTGGCTGCGAGATAGTTGGAGCCGCCGTGATCGGGGTGGAGCTTTCGCATCAAGGTGCGGTGCGCCTCCTTGATCTCCTCCGCGCCGGCACCGGGCTGGAGACCCAGGATCTCGTAGGCCTCCTCGCGGGTCATCGGCGTGCGGGCGCCGGCGGCCCTCTTGCGCCCCCAGCCCTGCCCCGCGCCGGCACTGGCGCTTTGCTCCTGCTCCGCCCGCGCCTCGGCGCGCTCGCGCCAATCGGCGCCGAGGATCCGGTCCATATAGGCCTCGAGCAGCCGCCGGCCCTCGTCATCCCGCAAGCTGCACTCTTGGAACAGGTCGAGAAGCTGAGGCTCCGAAAGCTCGTCGAGGGGAGCCCCGGCGTAGCGGCCCTGAAGTACCGTGCCCTCCATCTCGCCGCTGTCATGGTCCAACGTCATGCGGAGATAAGGGGTTTCGACATCCGATTTCTGGCCAGCCGTGGGATGCGGGTTCATCCGGCCCGCGGCAAAGCGGCTCATGAGCCAGGGCAGCCCGGTGATCGCGAGCGGCAGGAAGGCGAGATTGGCCTTGCCGGTCACGGCGAGGAAGATGGTGGCGGCCGCGCCTGCGGCGATGAAGACCCACTTGACCCACTTCGCGAGGCTCGAGGGATTGGCCGTGGCGAACCAGCGGCTGAGAAACACCACCAGCACCAGGAGTGCAATCCCGAGAAGGACGTAGCTGATCATCGGAGGGCGTGGTCTAGCGAGCCGGGCGGCGGAAGCGCAGGAGGGGCAGGCTCATTTGATCTGATGAGCGATCTGCAACACCGCCTCGCCGCGCTGGCGGCCGTAGTCCGTGAGCGCCTTGCGCCCGCCGGCGGCATAGACCGCAACCGCACCCAGGAGCTCCTTGAGCTGGCGCGCACTCGATGCATCGAAACGCAGATAGGCGCCGTTGGTGAGCCGCGCGATCTGGCGAAAGGCCAATGATGCCGACGGGTCCGGCCCCTCGTGGAACATGAAGGCGGGAACTCCGCGCAAGCCCAGCTCGCCCGCGATGGCGCAGAGCTCGTCCACGTTCTCTTCCATCGCATCGCCGACGAAGACCAGCGCGTGGACCTTCTGGACCTGAGTCTCGTCCAGGGCGTGGCGCAGCACCTTGCGAATCTGGGTGTGGCCGCCAAGGCAGCGGACGGCGGTCATGACGCGGACCAGCGCCCGCGAATCCCGCACCCACTTGCTCGCCTTGCACTCGCCGAAGCCGCGGTAATAGACCAGCTGGACGGAGAGCCCGCCGAGCGAGGCCGTGGCGTCGAACATCTCCCCCTGGATCTGGCAGGCACGGTCCCAGGTCGGCTCCCGGCTCGCCGTCGCGTCCATCGCAAACATGAGGCGCCCGGTCTCCCCCTGCTTGACCGGTGCGGGCGTCGCCGCGACCCGGCGCAGAAAGGCATCCACGTCGGCGCTATCGTCCTGGCCTTTCGTGGGCAGTTTTCGATCGCGGCTCATCACGGGCTCCCCTACCTATATGGGGTCGACCGGCAACCGCGCCAGACGCTCGGTCAGCATGGCGAAGAAGCCATCGGCGTCGACCCGCTGCAGTACGTGGGCGTTGGTGGCGGCGCCGGTGCGCCCGTGCAGATCGCAGACCGTCCGCCCGAAGCAATGGCCGTCGCCGAGCTCCACATCAACGCGCATGTCGCGGCCCTCGAAGAGTTCCGACGCCAGAAGATAGGCGATCACGCAGGGATCGTGCATGGGCGCTCCGTGGTGATAGGCCTCGATGTTCTTCTCACCGTAAAGGTCGAGCATCCCGCAGACCGCCGCCGCCGGCGCAGTGCCGAGCGCACGGATCGCCTCCAGCCGGGGCGGCGTCGCGATTGCCTGGTGGGTGACGTCGAGCCCGATCATGGTGAGCGGCACGCCCGCCTCGAACACGACATGCGCGGCGTGAGGGTCGGCGTGGATGTTGAACTCGGCCGCCGGCGTGACGTTGCCGAGTCCCATCGCACCCCCCATGGTGACGATCTCGCGTACGTTGCCGCAGATCGCCGGATTCTTGACGATGGCGAGTGCCACATTGGTGAGTGGCCCGAGTGTCGCCAGCGTGATGGGTTCCTGCGTCGCGCTCAGTGCATCCACCAGGAAATCCACCGCGTGGGCCGCCTCGGCCGTGCGGCTCGGCTCCGGCAGGTCGGCGCCGTCGATGCCGGTCGGCCCGTGTATGTACTCGGCTGTCTCCGGCTCGCGCACCATGGGCCTGGAGCAGCCGGCATAGACCGGCACGTCGGGCCGGCCGGCCAGATCCCTGATCCGGCGCGCGTTGCTCTCGGTCCGGGCGAGCGGCACGTTGCCCGCAACGGCGGTGACGCCAAGAAGGTCGAACTCCTCGGCGGACGCAAAGGCGAGCAGCAGGGCGACGGCGTCGTCCTGGCCCGGATCGCAGTCGATGATCAGCGGTCGTGCGCTCATGGCAGTGCCGAATCATACCTAGCAGTGCCCGCGCCGGATAGTACCCGAGATGGAGAGTATCCGCTGGGTTCCGCGTGGCCGTGCGGCGTTGTCCCGCGCGCGTGGGCGCGCGACGCCCTCCCGCGCGCGTGGGCGCGCGACACCCACCGTGCTCCAGCTCTCGCCCTTCAGCCGGCCGTTCCGGCGTGTCTAGTCGAGGGGAGCGCGCTGGAGGTGCGCGCCGGCGTCCTCCTCGTCACCGGCCTTGCCATCGACCCCTTGTCGATCGACCGGATCGGGCGGGCTGGAGACGGACCGGTGACCGGGGGTGTTGCGACTGCTGTAGTCAACGCCCTTCCCCCAGGCATCGGCCGCTTTGCGCACTGCGTTCCAGTCCAGCTCGAAGCCCAGTCCCGGCCCGCACGGCACCGGCAACCCGCCGCCCTGCAACGTCAGATCGGGCATTCTGACGATGTCCCAGGCCAGGAAATTGTTCATGTACTGGTTGCCGTCGTCCAGGTTGGGAGTCACCGACGCCGCATGGATGGCCGCCACCGTGGTAATTCCCGTCTCGTGCAGCCCGTGGACGCAAACGTCGACGTTGGCCGCCTCCGCTATGTGCGCAACCTTGCAGAATCGCATCAGGCCCCCAGTCTCGTGCAAGCCGACGACGATCAGGTCAGCGGCGTGCAGGCGGCAGACGTCGAAGGCGTCGCCCAGCGCGATAACACCCTGATCCGCCGCAATCGCGACCGGGCTCCCGGCCCTGACCCGCGCCAGCGCCTCGACGCTCTCCGCATCGATCGGTTGCTCCACGACTTCGATGTCGAACCGGGAAAGCCTACGCATCATGCGGGAGGCCTGGACGGGGTGCCAGCCCCCGCTCGGGTCGAGACGCAGGCGCTTGTCGGGTCCGATGGCAGCCCGGACCCGAGCCACGATCTCGGCGTCCAGATCGTCGCCCCGTCCACACTCGACGTAAATCACTTCGTGGCCTAAAGCCACGAGCCGTGCGGCCTCGGCGGCGATTTCCTCGGCGGTGTCGCCCTGCGGGAAGCCGAAGTAGCGCACCTCGTCGCGAACCGCGCCGCCCATCAATGCGTGAACGGGGCGGTCCACTGCCTTGCCCATGGCGTCCCACAGCGCCATCTCGAGTCCAGCAAGCGCTTTGCCTGCGAATTTGGAGGCCCTGCAAGCCTCGTCGCGCCCGAACAGCGCGTGGTAGGCCTCGCCGACCAGGCGGGCGTTCTCGAAAGGACTTCGCCCGATACAAAAGTCCGCCGCGAGCGAAAGATGGGCCCGGATGGCCTCGGCCGATGGCGTCGCAATCGACTCGCCATAGCCGACCACGTCCCCGTCGGTGTGGACCTCGACCAGGATCACCTCTGCGCCATGGGTGACGCCCTGGGACCAGTGAAACGGTTGCTCGTAGGGGATCCAGAGCGGTGTCGTGACAACCTCGCTAATCTTCATGTCCCTTGCTCCGGCGCTCGGCGCCGTCGGTCGAAACTGAATCGGTTTAGAGAGCCAAATTTCACGTTTAGTCCTCATAAATTGCGATGAGTGAGCGCACATCGTTCAAATGTAGGTGTTGGTGGTCACAGTTGGGGTCATTGTTGCCAACGAACCGCCGGTCTCGAGCCAGTTTGATTGTGCCGAGGCTGTTGCGATCGAGCATGGCATCGTGCAACGGCGCCGGGATGCCATCGAACACGTCTCGTTCGCTCATGATGAGCTTGCGACCCTCGTTGTCCCGGTTGCTCCGCGGGCTCCGGCAAGGACCGTACCTTGGAGGGACTCAAGCGCCGGTCCTGGCCAGCCTCGCCGGACCTCCATGACAACGGGGCGGTTAGGCTGGCAGATTTGCCAAAAAGACGAGCCCCACCGGGTGGTCCTGCTCATATAGTAGTCAATCGTTTCGGCTAATGCCATATCAGAGATAACAATATGTCTGTATTAGTTTTTGATATGTCCTACGCGGCAATTTGAGCGCCTTCCGACGCGGCTGCCAGCGATCTCGGCGGCGTTGTGATCGGCTGGGCACCGACGCGATGTGCTATCGTGAGCCATGACCCGCTCCGGCGCCCGCGACGTGGCGCTCCTCGCCACCTGCCAGGCGCTCTTCCTCACCTCGATGTCCGCGGTGGTGGCTGCGGCCGCCCTGATCGGGCACCAGCTCGCCGATACCAAGGTGCTGGCGACGCTCCCCATCGGCATCCAGTTCGTGATGACGATGGTGGCTACGGTGCCGGCATCGCTGCTGATGAAGCGTATCGGGCGGCGCGACGGCTTCACCGTGGGTGCCTCCATTGGCCTTGCCGGGGCACTCCTGGGCTTCTGGGCGATCATGGAGGCGAGCTTCGCGCTCTTCTGCGCCGGCCTTGCGTTGATCGGCGCAGCCAACGGCTTCGCCCAGTACTACCGCTTTGCCGCGGCGGACGCAGCGAGCGAGGCCTTCAGGAGCCGGGCGATCTCGCTGGTGCTGGCGGGCGGCGTGATCGCCTCGGTAGGCCCCCTTCTCGCCGACTGGTCCAAGGACCTCTTCGCGCCGATCGCATTCGCAGGCGTGTTCGCCACCATGGCCGCGCTTTACGTGGCCACGCTCGTCGTGCTGCGCTTCATCACCATTCCACCGCCGGACGAGGAGGAGCGCAGCAACACGGGCCGACCCCTGCTCACGATCATGCGCCAGCCGACGTTTGTCATCGCCGTGCTCGGCTCTCTGGTCGGCTACGCGATGATGTCGCTGCTGATGACCGCGACCCCGCTCGCCATGATGTACTGCGGCTTCGGTTTCTCCGACTCAGCTCAGACGATTCAGTGGCACGTGCTTGGCATGTTCGCGCCCGCCTTCTTCACCGGCCACCTGATCAAGCGCTTCGGCACGAAGACGATCATGGCCTGCGGCGCGCTGCTGATCGGCCTCTGCGCCGCGGCCAACCTCCATGGCGTCACGCTGCTAAACTTCCATGTCGCCCTGGTCCTGCTGGGCGTCGGCTGGAATTTCCTCTTCACCGGCGGCACGACACTCATAACCGAGATGCACAGCCCGGCGGAGAAGGCGAAGACCCAGGCCGCCCATGACTTCACCGTGTTTACCGGCGTCGCGGCGGCGGCGCTGCTCTCCGGCGCGCTGCACGAGGCGGTAGGCTGGCAAACCATGAACTACGCGGTGCTGCCGTTCCTCGCCGCGGTGCTGATCGGGCTCGCCTGGCTCGGGCACAGCGGGCGAAGGGCCGCCGCTTCGTCGGCGGCCGAGTAGGGGCTTCTCGGCGTCGAGTTATCCGCCGCCGATCCGAGGCAGAAAGCAGAGCTCGCCCTCGGGCGAAACCGCGGCGAACAGGTCGTCCTGATGGATGTGGCCATCCACCGCGACGGCCATGCCCTCCTCCAGCTCGCGCCCGATGCCCGCGTAGCGGGCCTCGAGCGCGCGGATCACGCCGCGAATGTCGGTCGCCTCGACCTCGAGCTCGGTCACCCCACCGGTGTAGCGGGCGAGGCTCGAGGGCAGGACGACCCGTGCCAACGGGTCAGGCGCCGCCGTTGGCCCCGCCGTTATCGAGCGCCTCGAGCAGGCGCGGCGGCGACATCGGCAGATCGGTCATGCGCACACCCGTGGCGTTCTCGATCGCGTTGGCGACCGCCGCCATCGGCGGCACGATCGGGGTCTCGCCGACGCCGCGCACACCGTAGGGGTGGTTCGGGTTCGGCACCTCGACGATGACCGCGTCGATCATCGGCAGATCCGAGGCCACCGGCATGCGGTAGTCGAGGAAGCCCGGATTTTCGAGCCGGCCGTCCTCGTCGTAGATGTACTCCTCGTTGAGCGCCCAGCCGATACCCTGCGCGGCGCCGCCCTGGATCTGCCCCTCGACGTAGCTTGGATGGACCGCCTTGCCGGCGTCCTGCACCGCCGTGTAGCGCAGCACGGTGACGCGCCCGGTCTCACGATCGACCTCGACGTCGCACACGTGGGTGCCGAAGCCGGGGCCGGCGCCCTGCGCGTTGATCGAGGCGGTCGCCGCGATCGGGCCGCCGGTCTTGCCGGCCTGGGCCGCGATCTCGGCGAGGCTCAGCGGCTCGAAGTCGCCGGCGTTGCTGCCCGATGGCTTGGCGTAGCCGTCTTCCCATTCCACCGCCTCGACCGGGATGTCCCAGATCTTGGCGGCGCGCTCGCGCAGCTGCTCGACGACCTTGCCCGCCGCGTTGATCGCCGCCATGCCGGTGGCGAAGGTGACCCGGCTGCCGCCGGTGAGGAAGGTGTAGCCGATGGAGTCGGTGTCGGCGACCAGCGGGCGCACCCTCTCCGGCGGGATGCCGAGGGCCTCCGCCGCCTGCAGCTGAATCGAGGCGCGCGAGCCGCCGATGTCGGGGTTGCCCTCGATCACGGTCGCCGTGCCGTCCTCGTTGACGTTGATGGTGGCGCAGGATTCGCCGCCGATGTTGAACCAGAAGCCGGTGGCAATGCCGCGCCCCTGGTTGGGGCCGAGCGGGATGTTGTAGTGCTCGCTCTCGCGCGCGGCTTCCAGCGTCTCGATGCAGCCGACCGGCCCGAACTTGGGCCCGTAGAGAGCGCGGGTGCCCTCCTTGGCCGCGTTCATCAGGCGGAACTCGGCCGGGTCGATGCCGAGCTTCTTCGCGATCTCGTCGACCACCCCCTCGGAGGCGAACTCGGAGATCGGCGCCCCCGGCGCGCGGTAGGCCGCCACCTTGGGCCGGTTGACCACCACGTCGTAGCCCTCGACCTCGGCGTTCTCGATGTCGTAGGGGGCGAAGACGCACATGCAGCCCGGCCCGATCGGGGAGCCGGGAAAGGCGCCGGCCTGATAGGCGAGCCAGGCCTTGGCCGCGGTGATCTTGCCGCCCTTGGTAGCGCCCATCTTGATCGTCATGGCGCCGCCAGAGGTCGGGCCGCTGGCACGGAAGACCTCCTCGCGGGACATAACCATCTTGACCGGCCGGCCGGCAATCTGCGACAGCCGGAGCGCGACCGGCTCCAGATAGACCACGGTCTTGCCGCCGAAGCCGCCGCCGATCTCGGACGGCGTCACCTTGATGTTGCCGATCTCGATGCCGAGCAGGTTGGCGCAGTAGGCGCGCACGGTGAACTGCCCCTGGGTGCAGCACCAGACCTCGCACTTCCCGTCCTCGCCGGCGCTGGCGACGACCGCGTGGGGCTCGATATAGCCCTGGTGCACCGCCTTGGTGGTGAAGGTGCGCTCGACGATCAAGTCGGCCTCGGCAAATCCCTTGTCGAGATCGCCCATCGAGAAGTGCACCCTCTTGAAGATGTTGGAAGGCTTGTCGGGCTTGGGCTCCACGTCTTCGGTGAACATGTCGTCATGAAGAAGGGGCGCGTCCGGCTTCATCGCCTCGCGCACGTCGATCACGTGCGGCAGCACCTCGTAATCGACCTCGATCAGGTCGACCGCCTGCTTGGCGATGGCCACCGTGGTCGCCGCCACCGCGGCGACGGCATGGCCGTCGTAGAGTGCCTTCTCCCGCGCCATCACGTTCTGCGACATATCGCGGTAGTTGACCGCTACCTCGCCCGCCGGCACCCACTGGTTGGGAATTTCCGGCATTTCGTCCCGGGTGACGACGGCCTTCACGCCCGGCAACGCGCGGGCCTTTGAGGTGTCGATGGAGCGGATTCGCGCGTGCGCGTGGGGGCTGCGGAGCATCCGGCCCACCAGCATTCCCGGCAACGAGATGTCCGCGCCGAACTTGGCCCGGCCGGTCACCTTGTCGACGCCATCGGGGCGCCACGGCCGCGTGCCGACGTACTTGAGCGAGCCGTTACCGTTACCGATTTCCTGCTTGGCGGTTGCCATGGATTATTCTCCCCTTAGCTCCGCCGCCGTCGTCATCACGGCGCGGATGATCTTGTCGTAGCCGGTACAGCGGCAGAGATTGCCGGCCAGCCAGTAGCGCGCTTCCGTCTCGGTCGGATTC
>JAPOPO010000413.1 GCA_026712885.1 Rhodospirillales bacterium
GATCTCGCTCGAATGACAGAGCAGCGCGTTGGTCTTGGTGTGCGAGTCAATGTCGTCCGAGGCGGCGTGGTCCTGCCCTTCCTGCGGCATGACGATGCTGACGCAGCCCTTGGGTCCCACCACATCTTTCACGAAGAACGCGACCTCGCTCATCATCGGGCCCCAGCCGGCCTCGTACCAGCCTACCGAGCCGTCGTCGAACTCGACGTGGAGGTGGCCGTAGTTCTGCACCTTGGTCTGGTCGGTAAGCTGGGCGCCGACGCCGTGCACGCGAACCGGCTGGGCGCCGGTCATCTGGCACATGACATCCACATAGTGGACCCCGCAATCGACGATGGGCGTCAGCGATTCCATCAAGTTGCGGTGCCAGTTCCAGGCCGGTCCCCGGCTCTGCTGGTTGAGGTTCATGCGCATGACCAGCGGCTTGCCGAGAGTCTGCGCGCGCGCGATGAACTCCTTCCAGGCGGGGTGCACACGGAGGATGTAACCGATGACCAGCTTCTTGCCGGTCGCCCGCGCCTTGTCCACCACCGCCTGCGCACCCTCCACGGTGGTGGCGAGCGGTTTCTCGACGAAGACGTGGCAACCCGCATCGAAGGCCTTGAGGCAGAACTCTTCGTGGGTGTTGGGATACGTGTTGATCGAGACCGCATCGGGCCGGGATTCGGCGAGCGCCTCGTCGACGTTCTCGTAGCGCGGCAGCGACGCGAGCTCGGCCGGCAGATCGTTGCGCCCGCGGATGCTCCGGCTGCACAGCCCGACGATCTCGAAGCCCTCGATCTTGTCGTAAGCGAGCGCGTGGCTGAGCCCCATGTTGCCGACGCCCACCACGAGCACTCTCACTGCTTCGTTCTGCATGACCGCCTCCCGTTCTCCGTCCGCCCGCCGGGCGGTGCACGATATTCGCCCTTGCTCGTTCTTCTTGTCGCTTATTGTGACGCTGCCCGCGGACCCGATCAAACGGCCGGCAAGTCTCTCAATCGCCGAGCGGTGTCGCCACCATGCCCTCGATCTCGATCAGCATCCCGGGATGGGCGAGCTCGGTCACGCCGACGAGAGTGCGCGGCGGCGGGTTCGCCGGGTCGAAATGCCGGGCCGAAATCTCGTTCACGACGTTCTGCCCGGACATGTCGGTGAGATAGATGTTGAGCTTGACGATCTGGAA
Organism: Rhodospirillales bacterium; assembly: GCA_026712885.1. Lineage (GTDB taxonomy): Bacteria > Pseudomonadota > Alphaproteobacteria > UBA828 > UBA828 > WTGU01. The sequence goes on from JAPOPO010000413.1 coordinate 1,166, forward strand.
GAAGTCCGCCCCCGCTGCCTCCAGGATGGTGCCGATATTGGCGAAGGTCTTTTCTGTCTGCTCGCGGATGCCGCCTGCCAGCCACTCGGCCTCGGCCACCGGATCGTGCGGGTGCGCGTGGTAGATCGGGATCGGCCCGCACCCGGAGAAGAGCAACAGCCGCGCATCCTCCACCGCGAAGGCGGCGCTGAAGGGGCTGCGGTATTCCGGCTTGAAGGGGATGTGATGGATTGGCGTGATCGGCATGGCGATGTCCCGTGGTCGGCGATGGGGCGCCATGCTATCCCATCGCCCGTCATACCGGAACGGCATCGCAAGGGCTTGGTAGGCTGCCGGGAGCAGACGCGCGGGCTGCCCATGACCACCAAAAACTGGGGCGGTCCCGAGGACCGCCCCAGCTGGAGGACCGACCAGTCGTTTTGGGGACAGCGGGAGGGACGAAGCGCTTCACCGTCACCCGCATTCTGATTTAGCGACCGAATGTGGCATTGATATGGCAGGTTCGAGCGTGACAGGACAGCAGCCGGGCCCAACCGGGGGGGGCCTCGGCGCGCGCGTGGCCTCGGCGGCGGTGCTCGCGCCCCTCGCGCTCGGCACGGCCTATCTCGGCGGCCCCGTCTTCATCGCGGTAGCCTGGGCCGCGGGCGTGCTCGCCTGGCTGGAATGGCGCAGGCTTCTCGGCCGGCCAACGGTGGACGCGGCAAGCGTGGCAGGCATCGCGGGCCTGGCTGCGGCCTGCGTGCTCGTCGCCCTGGTCGGGACGGTAGCGGCTGCGGCTGCCGCCGGAGCAGCAGCGCTCGTCGTCGCGGGCGTGGAGCGCGGCGGGCTGCGGGTGCGCGCCGCAGGCCTGGCCGGAGCCGGGATCATCCTCTTGCTCGTCGTCGCCACGCTGATGCTGCGCGGGGACGGCCCGGCGGGTCGGGCGACGGTCTTCTGGCTCTTCGCCGTGGTCTGGGCGAGCGACACCGGCGCCTATCTGGCCGGGCGAGCGATCGGCGGCCCGCGCCTCGCACCCCGCATCAGCCCGGCCAAGACCTGGGCCGGCGCAATTGGCGGCGTGGCCGCGGCGCTGGGCGCGAGCATCCTGCTCGGCTGGCTGATGCCGCTCGCCGGCTGGGTGGCGGAGCGTCCATCGTTCGCTCCGCTGGCTGCCGTCGGTGTGCTCGGCTCGATCGTTGGTCAGCTGGGCGATCTTGCGGAATCCGCCCTCAAGCGGCGGGTCGGCGCGGATGACTCGGGCCGTCTGATCCCCGGTCACGGCGGCATTCTGGACCGGGGCGATTCGTTCGCCGCTGCCGCCTTCGCGCTGATTCTGGCGACCGCGATCAGCGGGGGCGAGCCGCCCTGGTCCTACGCCCCCTGACCGCGCCGCCTGCCGCGTGACCAGTGCCGGAGGCCGATGGCGAGCGTCGCAGCCGCGGCCACGAGCAGGAGAATGGCGAGAATCCAGCCCCCGAGCCGGGCCGTCGGCGGCGGCGCCTCAAGCGCCGGCGGCAGCGGCGCGTCGAGCACGCCGATCTCCCCCAGCCCGAGCCGGCCCACCACGCGGCCGTAGGAATCGACGACGGCGGAGATGCCGGTGTTCGCCGCCCGCACCAGCGGCATGCCCTCCTCGACGGCTCTGAGGCGCGCCGCCTGAAAGTGCTGATAGGGCCCGGCCGTGTGCCCGAACCAGGCGTCGTTGGTGACGTTGAGCAGCCATTGCGGCCGCTCCGCCGGCGATAGATCATCGGCGACCACCTCGCCGGGGAAGATCGCCTCGTAGCAGATCAGCGGGCTGAAGGGCGGCACGCCGGGCGGCCTGAGCGTGCGCGGGCCCGGCCCGGCGGAGCTGTCGACCGCCCCGGTGGCCAACGCCCGCAGATTGATGATCCCGCGCAGCGGCATGTATTCGCCGAAGGGCACCAGGTGGTGCTTGTCGTAGGACGCCGTGATGGTGCCCGCCGAGCCCAGTACATGGAGGCTGTTCCAGACGGCGATCGTGCGCCCCGCCGAGCGCGTGCGCCGGGGTGCGCCGGTAATCACGTAGCCGCCGAAGGGCGCGGCCCGCGATACGAAGGCCTGGAGCGTCGGGCTCTCGTCCAGGAAGAAGGGCGCGGCCGTCTCGGGCCAGATCACGATGTCCGTCTCGTCGAGCCCCGGCTCGTGCGAGAGCACGACGTGGTGCGCGAGACCCGCCTCGCGCAATCCCTCCTCCCACTTCCGGGATTGATCGATACTCGCCTGAACCAGGCGGAGCGTCACTTCGGTCGGTGCGTGATCGGGCGCCAGCGCGAGGCGCGCCTGGCCGCCGAGCCAGACTGCCGCCAGCAGACCGAACGCGACGGCGGGCAACAGCCAGGGCCTGCGGCCGGGGTGCTCGTCCGTGCCGGGCGTCGCCAGCGCCGCCGGCGCCGCGGCGGCAAGGACGGTCACGAAGCTCAGCCCGTAGACCCCGACCACGGCAACGGACTGGATCATGCCGACGGACGGCATCCACACCGTGCCCATCAGGTTCATGGGAAAGCCGGTCAGGATATTGCCGCGCAGCCACTCGGCGGCGGTCCAGGCGATGGCAAGGGCGAGCACGCGGCCCGTGATGGGCAACGCGGGCAGCCGAGCCGCGAAGGCCGCCAGCGCCGGGAAGAGCGCGAAGCCCGCCGATAGCCCGATCACCGCCGGTGCCACCATCCAGCCGAAGCGGGAGGGATCGGTCAGCATGGCGGCGCCGATCCAGTAGATGCTGAAGAGAAAGTGAGCGAAGCCGAACCACCAGCCCGCGACGGCGGCGCGCCACGGCGTGCGGCTGGCGTGGATCAACCAGACCAGACCGGTGAACGAGACCAGCAGCAGCGGGAGCGCGTGGCCCGGCGGCAGTGCGGTCGCCGAGACGGCGCCCAGGCCAGCGGCAATCCCCGCCCGGCGCCAACCGGACGCAGCGCCGAGCGCGAGCGCGAGCGCCGCAAGCCGCGCGGCGGCGGTACGGCCGAAGCCGCTCACAGGCGACCGTGCGCCGGACGTGCCTCGGTGCGGCTGACGCGCAGCCTCTTGATTCGCCGCGGGTCGGCCTCCAGGACGTCGAAGGTGAAGCCGGCTGGGTGGCGGATCCGCTCGCCCGTACGCGGCACACGCTCCGCGAGGGTGAATACCAGCCCGCCGAGGGTATCTACCGCGTCCTCTTCGTCGCCGTCCAGCAGCGGGACCGCGAGATGGCGCTCAAGCTCGTCGACGCGCACGCGCGCGTCCGCCTCCATCGCGCCGTCGTCCAGCCGGATCAACGCCGGCGCCTCGATCTCGTCATGCTCGTCCTCGATCTCGCCGACGATCTCCTCCACCACGTCCTCGATCGTGACCAGGCCGTGGGTGCCGCCGTACTCGTCGACGATCACCGCCATGTGCAGCCGGGTCTCGCGCATTTCCTTCAACAATGCAGGGATCGGCATGGATTCGGGCACGAACAGGATCTCGCGCCGTATCGCTTCCAGATCGAAGGGACCGTCCTCACCCCAATGGCCCATGACGTCGCGGATGTGGATCATGCCGACGATGTCGTCGAGATTGCCGCGGTAGAGCGGCATGCGCGAGTGGCCCTTCTCCTTGATCGTGGCGACGACCTCGTCCAGCGGCGCCGTGATTTCGACCGCCGTGATGTCGTTGCGAGGCACCATCGCGTCCTCGGCAGTCAGCCCGCCGAAGCGGAGAAGGTTGAGCAACAGGTCGCGCTCGTCCGGGTTGATCTGCTCAGCGATCTCCTCCTCCGCGAGAATCTCGCCGAGGGACTCGCGCCAGGACGCACCGTTGCCGCGGCCCAGCCCCCTGCGCAGCCAATTGCCGATCAGGCCCACGACCGACGCACGGACCCGCCTGCTTCGGTCGCCGCCCACACTGTCGCTGCTAGATGGAGGTTTGTCGTCTTCGCTCATCGTTCCGCCTCCGCGGCCTGTGACCGCGGGGCAACTCGGACTCTCACAGGTTAACGTAGGGATCGCATAAGCCAAGTGCCAATAGCGTTTCGGATTCGAGAGCGCGCATGCGGCGCTCCGCATCCGGCTCGTCGTGGTCGTGGCCGAGCAGATGAAGCACGCCGTGGACCACCAGATGGCTCACCCGGTCGGCGAGGCCAACACCGGCCGATGCGCTGTCGCGCTGCACCGTTTCGCGGGCGAGCACGACGTCGCCCAGCATGAGCGGCATCTCCCCCGGCGGCGGGTCGAGGCACGGCGGCTCGTGGACGGGGAAGGAGAGCACGTCCGTCGCGCGGTCCGGCCCGCGGTAGACCCTGTTGAGCGTCCGCACGAACGCATCGTCCGCCAGCACCACGCCGAGCTCGACCTGACCGGACAACTCGGGCCCGGCCTTCAGGGCCGCAAGGGCGGCGCGGCGAGCCACGGCGGCCGCGTCAGGAAGAGCGGTCGACCACGCCGAATCGCGGAGGCTGATCGCGATCTCGATCTCGGTCATCGCTGGGGGTTGCGGCGTCATAGGACAGAAGAATGCGCGTCACCAGCGAGTGGCGCATGACGTCGGCAGTGCCGAAGCGGACGAAGGCGATCTCGTCCAGCCCCTCCAGGGTCGCGACGGCATGGCGGAGGCCCGATTGCGCGCCTGCCGGAAGGTCCACCTGCGTGAGGTCGCCGGTGACGACCATGCGCGAGCCCTCGCCAAGCCGCGTGAGGAACATCTTCATCTGCAGCGGCGTCGTGTTCTGCGCCTCGTCCAGGATGATGAACGACTGGGAGAGCGTGCGCCCGCGCATGAAGGCGAGCGGGGCGATTTCGATTTCCGCCGAATCCATGCGCCGCGACACCAGGTCCGCCGGCAGCATGTCGTAGAGCGCGTCGTAGAGCGGGCGGAGGTAGGGGTCGACCTTGTCCTTCAAATCGCCGGGCAGGAAGCCGAGACGCTCGCCCGCCTCCACCGCCGGCCGCGAGAGCACGATCCGCTCCACCCGGCCCGCGAGATAAAGCGAGACCGCCATCGCCACCGCGAGATAAGTCTTGCCGGTGCCGGCGGGCCCGAGCCCGAACACCAGATCGTTGTCCTGCATGGCGCGGACGTAGTCGGCCTGGCGCGGCGAGCGCGGGCTGACCGGGCGCTTGCGGGTACGGAGCGTGAGCACGGGTTCAGGCTCGGCCCGCCCGCCGACTGTGCCGACGGCGCCCCCGCTCCCCGGCCCCATCGCCATGCGGATCGCGCCTTCGACCTCGCCGCCGCCCATCGGCAGGCCCTGCTTCAGCTTGTCGTAGAGCGTCCGCAGAACCTCTTCCGTGGCCGCGACCGAAGAGGGCGGGCCGCTGATCGCGACCTCGTTGCCGCGCGAGCGCAGGACCACGCCCAACGCGTGCTCGATCCGCACCAGATGGCGGTCGTGATCGCCGAAGAGGAGCGGCAGCAACGTATTGTCGTCGAAGCGCATTTGCGCGCCGGCTTCGCCCGGCGCCCCGGATGCAGGGCGGCTCACGCGGGAACGCCTCCCACAATGCCGAGGCCGGCATCGTTACTGCGGCCAAGGGTGTTCGCGCCCATGTCGCCCGCCAGCACGCCTGCGAGGCCGTTAGGCGAGGCGTCAGTCACGATTGCCTCCGCGACGGTGCCGATCAACGCCTCATCGCCCTCCACATGGAGCCACTGCATGTATGGCGTGCGGCCTGCGACCTGACCGGGGCGGCGGCCGCGCCTCTCGAAGAGCACCGGGAGCGTCCGCCCGACCATGCTCGCGTTGAAGCGCCGCTTCTGCTCGTCAAGCAGGCGCTGGAGCCGGCTCAGGCGCCCGGCTGCGACCTCGCCGGGCACGCGGTCGTCGCGTTCGGCCGCCGGGGTGCCAGGGCGGGGGCTGTACTTGAAGGAGAAGGCCTGCGCGAACTCGACCTCGCGCACGAGCGCCATCGTCTTCTCGAAGTCCTCCTCGGTCTCGCCGGGGAAGCCCACGATGAAGTCGCTGGAGAGCGCGATCCGAGGCTGCGCGGCGCGGAGTGCCTCCACCAGCTCCAGATAACGATCGGCGCCATGGCCCCGGTTCATGGCGGCGAGAATCCGGTCCGAGCCCGACTGCACAGGCAGGTGCAGGAAGGGCATCAGCTTCTGCTCTGCGCCGTGCGCCTCGATCAGCGCGGGCGTCATGTCGCGCGGATGCGAGGTGGTGTAGCGCAGCCGCTCCAGCCCCTCGATGCCGGCCAGGCGGCCGATCAACCCCGCCAGGTCGGTCTCGCCCCCGCCAGCGTCGTCGGCACCGTGGTAGGCGTTGACGTTCTGGCCCAGCAGCACGATTTCGCGGGCACCGGCGGCGGCGAGGCGGCGCGCCTCGGCTTCGACCGCAGCGGCAGGCCGCGAATCCTCGGCACCCCGGGTGTAGGGCACGACGCAGAAGGTGCAGAACCGGTCGCAGCCTTCCTGAATCGTGAGA
>JAPOPO010000071.1 GCA_026712885.1 Rhodospirillales bacterium
GATCCGCTCCGCCTCGATCAGCCGCAGCGCACCCGCCGCGTCGAAGCGGTGCTGGCAGACGAAGGCGCCGCCCACCGGCACCATCGCGAGTAGCGAGCGCACGCCCATGGTGTGGTAGAGCGGCATGACGCCGAGCGTGCGCTCGCCCGCGCGGTAGCAGTTCTGCGCGATGTGGGCGAGTGCCGAGGCACGCTCTGCGCGGTGCGTGCGCGGCACGCCCTTGCCGCGCCCGGTGGTGCCCGAGGTGTAGAGCATGAGCGAGAGGTCGTCTTCGCCTGCCCGCGGCGTGGCCTCCGCCGACGCCGCCAGCAGGTCACCGAAATCGACCGTGCCGCCCGGCGCATCGCCGACTCCGATACGGCGGAGCCGGGCGGCGCAGGCGGAGCCCGCGACCGCAGCCGCAGCACTCTCGTCGAACGCCAGGGCCGCAGCCCCCGAATCCTCGAGGAAGTAATCCAATTCCTCCGCACTGCTCCGCCAGTTGAGCGGCACCACGACAACGCCTGCGAGCTGGCAGGCCCAGTAGAGCGCCGCCATTTCCCACCGGTTCTGCATGATGACGGCGAGCCGGTCGCCGCGCCCGAGCCCAAGGCCGCCGAGGCCCGCGGCAAGGCGCGCGGCCGTATCGATCCACGCGGCATAGTCGAAGCGCGTCTCGCCATCGACGACCGCGAGCGCACGCGGGGTCCGCTCCGCTGCCGCGATCAGCGTGCGGCCCAGATCAGTCATCGGTCAGTCGTCCTCGCGCCGCCGCGCTTCGGCGACGTCGAGCGCCGCCGCGACGATCCCCGAATAGCCGGTGCAGCGGCAGAGGTGGCCGCTGAGCAACGCCCGGACTTCGCCTTCGTCCGGCGCAGGCCGGCTTTCGAGCCAGGCGTCGAGGGACATCAGGATGCCGGCGGTGCAGAAGCCGCATTGCAGCGCGTGGTGGCGGCGGAACGCCTTCTGCAGGTCGTTCAGCTCGCCCTCCGGCGCCAGCCCCTCCACCGTGTCCACCCGCCTGCCGTCGGCCTGCACCGCGAGAGTCAGGCAGGCGCGCGCCGGAGCGCCGTCGAGACGCACCGTGCAGGCGCCGCAGACCCCGTGCTCGCAGCCCACGTGGGTGCCGGTGGCGCCGAGCTCGTGGCGCAGGAAATCGCTCAGCAGCGTGCGCGGCTCGGCCCAGCCTTGGGCTTCGCGGCCGTTGAGGGTGAGCGCTACCCGATGGCGGCTCTCCTGGCCGAGCCGTTTCATGGCCGCGCCTCCTGCGCCGCGAGCACCGCCTGCTTGCCGAGATTTCGCACCAGCTCGCGCCGGTAGCGGGCGCTGGCGTGGACATCGTCGGCGGCATCCAGCGACCAGGCCAGCGCGTTCAGCGCGTCGTCCAGAGCGCTGCCAGCAAGCGCCGGCCACTCCTCGACCGCCGGCTTCTCGGCGACACCGCCCACACCGATCCCGATGCCGTCCGCCCGCGCGATGGCGGCAACGGCGACAACGGCGAAGTCCCCGTGCCGGCGCGCAAACTCGGTGAAGGCATAGCCTGCGCCCGGCTCTGCGGCGGGAAAGCGCACCGCCGCCACCATCTCGTCCTCGCGGCACGCGGTGGACAGCATCCCGGTCTGGAACTCCGCGGCGGGCAGCGTCCTCTCGCCGGCGCGCGAGCGCAGCACGGCCTCGCCTCCCAGAACAGCCAGGCAGAGCGGCAGCTCCGCGCTCGGATCGGCGAACGCGATGGAGCCGCACACCGTACCCCGGCTCCGGGTCTGCACGTGGCCGAGCAGCGGCAGCGCCTGGGCCAACAGCGGCGCGCGCCAGCCAAGCGCGGGCCAAGTCTCCAATTGGGCCTGGGTCACCGCCGCGCCGACCTCCACGACCTCGCCGTCCTCCTCGAGCCCGGCGTGTCCCGACAGGCGGGAGATGTCGATCAGCACCGCCGGCTCCACCAGCCGCATGTTGAGCCTCGGCATCAGGGTCTGGCCACCGGCGAGCAGCCGGGCGTCGGCCCCCGCCTCGGCGACGGC
>JAPOPO010000070.1 GCA_026712885.1 Rhodospirillales bacterium
AGCTCGCCACGCTGCCCGGCTACGAGGACGCCACGCCCGACGTGATCGACGCCATGATCGAGGAGGGCGCCAAGCTCTGCGAGAACACGCTGCTGCCGCTCAACCGCCCGGCGGACGAAGAAGGCTGCCATTACGAGAACGGCGTGGTGCGCACACCGCAGGGCTACAAGGAGGCTTACAAGACCTTCGTCGATGCCGGCTGGACCGGCGTCACGATGTCGCCAGACTACGGCGGCAAGGGGCTGCCGCAGCTCATCAGCATGGTCTTCGACGAGATGGTGTGCTCGACGAATCTTGCCTTCGGCGTCTATCCGCTGCTCTCCAACGGCGCCGCCGCGGTGATCGAGCTGCACGCCACGGAGGCGCTGAAGCAGGCCTATCTGCCAAACCTGGGCGATGGCACCTGGAGCGGCACCATGTGCCTGACCGAGCCCCACTGCGGCACCGACCTGGGCCTGATCCGCACCAAGGCGGTGCCCACGGGCGAAGGCCGCTACGCGCTCTCCGGCACCAAGATCTTCATCTCCGCCGGCGAGCACGACCTGACCGAGAACATCGTCCACCTGGTGCTGGCGAAGCTGCCGGACGCGCCGCCCGGCGTGCGCGGTATCAGCCTCTTCCTCGTGCCGAAGCGCAGACTCAAGGACGACGGCACTGCCGGTCCCGCCAACGGGGTCTCCTGCGGCTCGATCGAGGAGAAGATGGGCATCCACGGCTCGGCGACCTGCGTGATGCACTTCGACGAGGCCGAGGGCTACCTGATCGGCGCGCCGCACAAGGGCTTGCGCTGCATGTTCACGATGATGAACGGCGCCCGCCTCGGCGTCGGCCTCCAGGGCCTGGGGCTCGGCGAGACCGCCTATCAGAGCGCCACGGCCTACGCGAAGGACCGCCGCCAGGGGCGCGGACTCAAGGGCGCCGCGGAGCCGGAGGCGAGCGCCGACCCGATCATCGTCCACCCCGACGTGCGCCGCATGCTGCTCACCCAGCGCGCCATCAACGAAGGCGCCCGCGCGCTCGCCTACTGGACGGCGCTGCAGCTCGACATCTCGCACAGCCATGAGGATGCCGCGGTGCGCGAGGATGCCGACGAGCTGGTCCAGCTAGTGACGCCGATCATCAAGGCCTTCTTCACCGACTACGGCTTCGAGGCCACCAACCTCGCGGTGCAGGTCCACGGCGGCCACGGCTACATCCGCGAGCACGGCATGGAGCAGCTCGTGCGCGACGCGCGGATCAGCCAGATCTACGAGGGCGCGAACGGCATCCAGGCGCTCGACCTGGTCGGCCGCAAGCTGCCCCGGCGGGCCGGACGCTACCTGCGGCACTTCTTCCACCCCGCCGTCGCCTTCATCGAGGAGAACAAGGACGACCCGGAGCTCGCCGACATCGTGGGCCCCGTGGGCAAGGCGCTCGGCAAGCTGCAGACCGCGACGCTGGTGATCGCCCAGCGCGGCCTGGGCGACCCGGAGGAAGCCGGCGCTGCGGCCTCGGACTATCTCCGGATGTTCGGGCTGGTAGCGGTCGGCTACATGTGGTGCCAGATGGCGAAGCTCGCCCGCGACAAGCAGAACGGCGACGCCTTCTACGACACCAAGCTCAAGACCGCGCGCTTCTACGTGCAGAAGATCCTGCCGGACACCGCCGGGCTCTTCCTCAAGATCATGGCGGGCAAGGGCACGGTCATGGCCCACGGCGCCGAGGAGTTCTGAGCAAGGGCAAGCGCGCGATGACCGAGCCTCTCTCCCTCGACCGGCTCGCGGGCCAGGTTGCCGACGGCGCCATGCTGGCGCTGCCGCCGGACTATTCCTTCGTGCCGATGGCTGCGGTACGCGCGCTGGTGCGGCGCGGCGTGCGTGGTCTCCACCTCCTCACTGTGCCGCAGGCCGGCATCGCGGCTGACCTGCTGATCGGCGCAGGCTGCGTCGCCACCGTCGAGACCGCCGCGGTGAGCCTCGGCGAGCTCGGCAACGCGCCCCGCTTCAGTGCGGCGGTCGAGGGCGGCGACGTGGCGATCCGCAACTCCACCTGCCCGGCGATCCACGCCGCGCTCCAGGCGGCGGAGAAAGGCGTGCCCTTCATGCCATTGCGGGGCC
>JAPOPO010000155.1 GCA_026712885.1 Rhodospirillales bacterium
CGAGCCCGGCGGCACCTTCCTCGATTTGCCAGTCCACGAAATCACGGTAGGCGTCTTCATCCACCTCGCCATTACGGAACGGCGTGATCAGGGCCGTCAGGTATCCCTGGAACATGACACGCTCCCACGGTCGTGCGTTGCGGTTTCGGCGAGAATAGGTTGGCAGCATGTTGGGAACAAGACCGCGTCGAGAGGCCGCTAAATTCAATCGCGCGTTGCAGATCGTGCGGCGTGCGCTTCTTGCCGTGGCGGTGATAGCGCCGCCGCTTTTCTTCGATATGCCCGCACGTGCGGAGGCGGAGCCGCCCTTGCCGCCGGCCGTGGCACGGGTCGACATCGAACTCTATGCGGACGCCTTCAGGGCGGCGGCGCGTAACAACTGGAGCCGGGCCCATGGCCTCGCCCGCAGGGCCAGCGACCCGCTCGGCACCACGATCCTGCGCTGGTGGGACTACAGCAGTGCCGGCACGCGCGGCTCCTTCGCCGAGATCGCGCGGTTCATCGACGAGCATCCGGACTGGCCAGACCAGAGATTGCTCCAGATCAACGCCGAAGCGGGGATGGCGGACGGCGTCTCCGATGCCGATGTCCTGGCCTGGTACCGCTGGCGCGATCCCATCAGCCGCGAGGGCCGCCTGCGCTATGCCGAGGCGCTCTTAAATGCCGGTCAGGACAATCGCGCGGCTGCGCTGGTACGCCAGGCATGGGTCGAGGGGTCGTTCTCTAGACGAGAGCTTCGTGAGACCTATCGCCGCTACCGCACGCACCTGCGTCCCGAGGATCACCTCGCGCGCCTGGATCGCCTGGTGTGGGCCAATCACGCCCGCGCGGCGCGGCGCATGTACCGCTACGTTGACGAGGGGCATCAGAGACTGGCGGATGCGCGACTGACGCTCCGTGCCTACGCCGGCGGCGTGGACCGGGCGATTGCGCGGGTGCCGCAGTCCCTCCGCAGCGACCCTGGCCTGGTTTATGAGCGGCTCCGCTGGCGGCGGAAGAAAGGCCGCGACGACGATGCCCGCGCCCTCCTGAACACGCCGCCGGAAGACCTCGGCCCCCGGCCCAAGCTCTGGTGGCGGGAGCGCGGCATCCTTGCGCGCCGCGCCCTCGAAGACGGGCTGGTCGACGAGGCCTATGCGCTCGCCGCCGGTCACAGCCAGACCGCAGCCTCGACCTATTCCGAAGCCGAGTGGCTCGCCGGATGGATCGCGCTTCGCTTCCTCGACGATGCGCGCGCCGCGTTTCTCCACTTCGAGCGCATGCACGGCGCGGTCACCATGCCGATCAGCCGGGCGCGCGCCTCCTATTGGGCGGGTCTGGCCGCCGCGACGATGGGCGATCCGGAAGGTGCCGGTCTCTGGTACGGCAAGGCTGCAGCCTATCCAGCCACCTTCTACGGCCAGCTTGCCATCACCCGCATTGCCGCTCCCGATGCGCCGTTGGTCGGCGCTGTGTCCGGCGCGACAGCAGGCCCCTCCAGTGCTGCGACGCTAAACGGCCATGCGCTGTTCGCGGCCGTTCGCTTCCTGACGTTTCTCGGCCGCGACTATCTGACCGACTCCTTCTACAAGCGCCTGAGCACGCTAGCGCGCAACGAGGCGGATCACGCCATGATATCGGCGTTTGCGCTCACCGTCGGTCAGCCCGAGCAAGCAATTCGTGCCGCTCAGCATGCCGCACGGGACGGTTACGTCTCCATCGATCGGCTATTCCCGCTGGTGAACGTGCCCTTCGCACGCGATGACGCCGCCCTGGAACACGCCCTGGTGCTCGCGCTGATCCGCCAGGAGAGCCGCTTCGACACGGAAGCGCGGAGCGGCTCCGGCGCGCGCGGCCTGATGCAGCTGATGCCACGGACCGCACAAAGCCTCGCCCGCAGGATGGGCCTGAGCGAGTCCAGCAAGCGCCTCACCACCAATCGCACGCACAACGTCGCGCTCGGCAGCCGCTACCTGAGCGACATGATCAAACGCTTTGGCGGTTCGTACCTGCTGGCCGTTGCTGCCTATAATGGCGGGCCGCGTAACGTCGCCCGCTGGATCGCGGCGAACGGCGATCCCCGGAACGACCCGGATGTAGACATCATCGACTGGATCGAAATGATCCCGCTCGCAGAAACCCGCAACTACGTGCAGCGCGTCCTCGAGGGAACGCAAGTCTACCGCTGGCAACTCGGCCGGCGGCCGACGGCCTCGAGCCTGGAGCAGGATCTTGCCCGCGGCCTGTCCGAGCGCACCGTGGCCGCTCATTGCGCGAGAATTGGCAACGGCGAGCGGCGCGCCCACGTCGATTTTCGTGCGCTCTGCCGATTTTCGCGGGGGGAGGGTATCGCTCCTGCCGACCGGCAAGCGCGCGGCGAGAGCCTCCCTTCGGGATTGCGGCGACGGAGGCACTGATGAGCGACGGACGCGACGCCGCTTCTGACGCGGAAGCGCCGGGCCCGCTGCCTCAACCGGGCGACGTGCACGCGGCGGCGGCGCGCCTCGCGGGGCACGCGGTCGAGACGCCGCTGCTTCGGGCCGACGCCCTCGACGAGCGGATCGGCGGGCGCCTGCTGCTCAAGGCGGAGCCGCTTCAGCGCACCGGCTCGTTCAAGTTCCGGGGCGCCTGCAACCGGCTGCTGCAGCTCGATGCAGGTGCCAAGGCCAACGGCGTGGTCACTTATTCCTCGGGCAACCACGCCCAGGCCGTCGCGCTGGCGGCCAGGCTGGTCGGCGTGCCGGCGGTCATCGTCATGCCGAGAGACGCGCCCGCGGTGAAGATCGCAGGTACCCGCCGTCACGGCGCCGAGGTGGTGCTCTATGACCGTAACTCTGAGGCTCGGGAGGCACTCGGCAAGCGGATTGCCGAGGAGCGGGGAGCGACGCTGGTCAAGCCCTATGACGACTTCAATGTCATCGCCGGCCAGGGGACGGTGGGGCGCGAAATCGTCCGGCAATGCGACGCCATCGGTTGCCGGCCCGATGCCGTGATCGTGCCTGCCGGCGGCGGCGGATTGATGGCCGGAACGTCGCTCGCCATCGCCGACGCCTGGCCGGAGGCCCGCCTTCACACCGCCGAACCACAGGGCTACGATGACCACGCCATGTCGTTCGAACGAGGCCAACGCGTCGGCGTTTCCGGCGCGCAGGGCCAGAGCTTCTGCGACGCGCTCCTTGCGCCCAAGCCCGGCGCACTCACCTTTCCGATCAACGTGGAACGGGTGCACAGCGGCGTCGCCGTGAGCGACGCCGAGGTAGGCGCGGCCATGCGGGCGGCGTTCATGCACCTCAAGCTCGTGGTCGAGCCCGGGGGCGCGGTGGCGCTCGCGGCAGTGCTCGCGGGCAAGATCGCTACCGCCGGGCGCACCGTGGTCGCCGTGCTCTCCGGCGGCAATGTCGATCTCGCCACCTTTCGCGCGGTCCTGACTCAGGGCGACGGCCCTCAGGCCACCTAGTTCCATGAGATCACGGGTCCTCGGGTGTCGAATTACGGCGGCGGCGATCGTGCTGCTCCTGATCGTCCCCGTCGTGCAGGGCTGCACACTTCTCGAACGGTTTTGGGGAGACGAACCGTCCCTCGCCGATGCTCCGCCGATAGAGAGCCGGGGCGCCGACTGGCCGGTCCTTCCGCGCGAGGGCGGCGAGGACGGCTACGACGATCCTCTCGAGGGGATGAACCGCGTCTTCACCTACGTCAACGGCGCGTTCGACTTTCTCATTTTCGAGCCGCTGGCGCGCCTCTACCGCGGCTTCATGCCGACCGACGCGCGGCATGCGGTCAGCCGCGCCTTCACCAATCTGGCGGAGCCGATCGTCGTCGTGAACCACCTGCTGCAGCTCGAAGGAGGGCGCGCCGCCACGAGTGCCAGCCGCTTTCTGCTCAACAGCACCGTCGGCGTGGCAGGGCTGTTCGACGTCGCGACCGATGTCGGCCTTGAGGCCGACGACGCCGACTTCGGGCAGACGCTCCACCGCTACGGTGTCGGCGAAGGCCCTTATCTCGTTCTGCCCGTCTTCGGCCCCACAACGGTGCGCGACGCCGTGGGCTTCGGTGTCGATGGCCTGATCGATCCGCGCGGCTACCTTCTCGAACCGACGCCCCGCCTCCTGCTCAGCCTGGGCGAGGGGGGCGTGCGCCGCGAGGAGGTCATCGACCCGGTCGATTTCCTGGTCGAATACGCCCTCGATCACTACGACGCGGTGCGTGCCTGGAACTATCAGGAGCGCCAGCGCGAGCTCACCGACGGATGCACCGAGCCCATCTACGTGACCTGCCCCGACCATTCGCCGGAGTAAGTTCTTCCAGGGGCAAGAGCGCGTGCATCCTTAACGGACGCGCGACAGGCCGTGACCGCGGCCCGCCACGAATGCGGCGCGCAGGCGCCGGCCAAAGGCCGGCTGCCGTGAGCAAGAAAGGCCTACAACGGCCCGTCGCCGCCCGGATAGCAGAACGACGCCCTCGGGGCGTAGAAGCCGAACGTGACCTCCAGCGGCGACGCCGGGCGCAGCGCATTGCACGAGTGGTCCGGCGCCGGGAACTCGAGCGAGAGCAGCTCGAAGTCGTCCGCAAGCTCCCCAACGTAGGCGTAGTTGCCGCTCATCAGCTGGCCGTCGACGGCGGTGATGTAGCGCAGGTGGCCGCGCGCAGTCTCGCCGATGCCGGCGCCCACGCGGGCTGTGCTGCGGATGATCGCCTGCTCGCCCGCGTAGGTGGTCGCGGTCAACCGGTCGCCGTTGAGGTCCAGCGTCGTGCGGCCCGGCACCGCCGGCACGCCGCGCTTAGCGGCGTAGTCGCGCATCACCGGGTTCGAGTTCAGGTAATGGGTCCACCAGCGGCCCGGCGTGCCGTCCTCAAGGTCGAGTCCGGTGAGATCGAGCCCGGCGTAGGTGAGCGAATAGGCGCCGAAGTGCGAGGTCTGCTCGTCGCGATCGACGACGTACTGGTTGATGAAGATCGCCTGGTTCTCGGCCGGCTCCAGGCCCGCCGGCAGCAGCGCCGCCGCCGCCGCCGGGTCTTCGGGCACCCAGCAGAAATAGAGCATGCGGCTGTTCACGATCAGCTGCGGTGCGAGC
>JAPOPO010000066.1 GCA_026712885.1 Rhodospirillales bacterium
ACACCCGAGTCGGCGCGCCCGAACTGGCGCCGGCGGGCGGCGGGGCGCCGGCGACGGGGCGCCGGCCCCGCCCGTGCCCCCGCGGCCCGTGGCCACCCGCGCGCCCCCGCGCTTCGCGGCCGGCCCGTCGCGGCAGGTGCGGCGGCGCGGTCTCGGTGGTCTGCGCCGGTTCCGCCGCTTGTGCCGCATCCCGAGCCCGCGCCGCGCGCAGCATGCGCCGCTCGATCTCGGTGCGGGCCGCCTCCACCTGCTCCTCGCTGACCAGGCCGCGGCCGCGGTCACTCTCAAGCTCGCGGAGCTGGTCGCGGTAGACGGTGAGGTCGTAATCCGCCCGCGACGGAGCCCGGCGGTGACGGCGCAGCACCGGGATCAGTACCGCCGCGACGGCGAGCGCCGTCAACAAGGCGGCGGCAAGCGCGAAGATCATCGGCTGTCGAGCTAGGCGTCGTCGTCGAGAAGCGAGTCGAGCCGCCGCCGCTCCTCGGCGGAAAGGGGCGATGCCCCCGTTTCTCGCGTTCCGGCCCTGGCGCGCCGCAACAGGGCGAAGGCGATGGCAGCCCCTGCGACGAACACCGCGGCCGGCCCGAACCAGAGCGCGTAGGTCTCGGGCTTCACCGGCGGGTCGAGCAGGACGTAATCGCCGTAGCGGTCGGTAAGGAAGCCCCTCACCGCGTCGTCGCTCGCACCGGCTGCGATGCGCTCCCGGACGATTGTGCGCATGTCCTGGGCGAGGGGCGCATTGGAATCGGCGATCGACTGGCCCTGACACACGAGGCAGCGGAGCTCCGCGTGGAGCGCGCGGGCGCGCGCCTCGAGCGCGGCATCGTCAAGCGGCTCGTCGGGCGTGAACGCCAGGCCGGAGCCCGCCGCGAGCCCGAGCCAGAGCGCGCACGCTGCCCCAAGCAGCACCTGCCGCATGGCTCGCGTCGCAGCTTTCATCCCCGCAGGTCCTCGATCAGCGGCAGGATGGTCTCGTCGAGGTCGTGCTTCGAGAGCACGCCCACGTGGCGGTGGCGGATGCGGCCGGCACCGTCCACCACGAAGGTCTCGGGCACGCCGTAGACCCCCCAGTCGATCCCGGTGCGGCCATCGAGATCGGCCCCCATCAGCGTATAGGGATTGCCGAGGCGGCCCAGCCAGCGCTCGGCGTCGTCCGGCGTGTCCTTATAGTTGATGCCGTAGAGCGGGACCGTGCCGGCCTCGGCGAGCGCCATGAGCAGGGGGTGCTCGACCCGGCACGGGCCGCACCAGGAGGCGAAAATGTTGACCAGCGCGATTTCGCCCATGCCGAGGTCAGCGGTCGCGAACCCGCCCGCCTCCTCGAACCCCTGTACCGGCGGGAGCGCGAACTCCGGCACTGGCTTGTCGATCAGCGCCGACGGCACCTTGCCGGGGTCGCCGGTGAGCAGTTGAACACCGAGCGCTGCCGCTAGCGCGACGAAGAGGAACACTGGCGCGAGATAGCGCAGCCTGCGGGCGGCGGAGACTGGCGCGCGGGCAGGCGCCTCCTCTACCGGGGCGTCCGTTCCCTTGTCCGCCATGGCCCTTCAGCCGCTCAGTCGCCCGCGCCGGCAGCGGCGGCGACGGGCGCGGAATGTTTGCGGCGGGCGGGCGCGCCCACGCGGTGGCGCCGGTCGGTCAGCGAGACGACACCGCCGGCCACCATGGCCAGTGCGCCGATCCAGATCCAGGGCACCAGCGGGTTGTGATGAATGCGGATCGCCGTGCCGCCGCCGGGCGCATCCTCGCCGACCACGACGTAGAGATCGGAAATCCAGGTCGTGTGGATCGCGGCCTCGGTGGTCCAGGTGTCCTGCACCGGATAGTGACGGCGCTCGGGCAGGAGCAGCGCGACGTCCTCGCCGTCCCGCAGGACCCGGACCTCGCCCCGTCGGGCGATGTAGTTGGGGCCCGGCACGTCCCCGATGCTCTGCAGCTCGAATTCGTAGCCGGCAAGGGCGACGGTCTCGCCCGGCCGCATCGCCTGCTCTCGCTCCACTGCCCAATTGCTGGCGCCGACCGTGCCCACCACCAGCACCGCCACGCCGAGATGGGCGATGGTCATCCCCCAGGCCGCACGCGGCAGGCCGACGGTGCGGCGTGCGCTTTCTCCGAGCGGCACGCGGAAGAGCCGGACGCGCTTCGCGAGCTCCGTCAGCACGCCCGCAACGACCCAGCCGGCAAGTGCCATGCCAAGCACCGCGCCCCAAGGGCCGCCGCC
>JAPOPO010000365.1 GCA_026712885.1 Rhodospirillales bacterium
GGGCCGCCTGGTAGCAGCGCGGGAGCCGAGCACCCCATGACCAATGACATCCGCTACGAGGCGCATGGCCACGTTCGGCTCATCACCATCGACCGCGCCGACAAGATGAACTCCCTCGACTTCGCGGCCAACGACCGGCTGATCGAGCGCTGGCGCGAATTCGCGGCGGACGACGAGGCGCGGGTCGCGGTCATCACCGGCGCGGGCGACAAGGCCTTCTGCGCCGGCGCCGACCTCAAGACCTACACGATGAACTACGCCGGGCGGCCTGCGCCCGAGTTCCGAACGCGCTTTACCGACGGGCCAGGCTTCGGCGGCATCACGCGCGGGCTCGAGATGGAAAAGCCGATCATCGCGGCGGTCAACGGCTACGCCATCTCGGGCGGCCTGGAGCTCGCCGAGGCCTGCGACATCCGCTTCTGCTCGCCCAACGCCGAGTTCGCCCATCAGGACGTGAACTGGGGCTTCCACCCCTGCGACGGCGGCTGCGTGCGGCTGCCGCAGATCGTGGGCCTCGGCAACGCCATGGAGATCATCCTCTCGGGGAGGCGTGTCGACGCCGAGCACGCGCTCCGCATCGGCCTCGTCAACCGCATCGTGCCGGCCGCCGACCTCGTGGCGGAGACCATGGAGTTCGCTCAGCTCATGGCGAGCCGGGCGCCGCTCGCCCAGCGTTTCGCCAAGGACGTGATGATGCGCGCCTTCGACATGCCGCTTGCAGACGCGCTCCGCCTCGAATCCCGCTCGTTCCACGACCTCGGCCAGACCCAGGACCTCAAGGAAGGCACCGATGCCTTCCGCGAGAAGCGCCCGGCCGCCTTCAAGGGCAGATAGGCCGCGACCCTGGCAAGAACTGCGGGTTAGTGGGTGGCAGCTCCACCACGGATGAGTTGGCCGGGATGCGCGCCAGTGGGATTCCCGTCCCTCAGCGTGATGGCGCCATTGACGACCGTGGCGGCAATGCCATCGGCCTTTTGTACGAGCCTGCGCGCGCCACCGGGCAGGTCGTGTTGAACCGTGGGCAGGCGCGGCCGGACCGTCGTCTCGTCGAAGACCACGATGTCGGCGGTGAAGCCGGGGCGCAGCAGGCCCCGGTCGTGCATGCCCCAGGCAGACGCATTCTGGAACGTCAGCATCCGTACCGCTTCTTCCAGGGTAAACGCCTGCTTGGTCCGCACCCAGTAACTCAGCAAGTGCGTCTGGAGCGACGAGCCCATCTCCTGGCACACGTGAGCGCCGGAGTCCGAAAAAGTGGCGAGCGAGTGGGGGCTCTTCAGCATCCGGCGAACCTCGTCCGGTGTCTCGTTCACCAATGGCTGGACGAAGACCAGGTCCTCGTTCTCCGCCATCAGGTCAAGCATGACCTCGACAGGGTGCCGTCCGGAGGATTGCGCAAGCGCCTCGATGCTGGGGTCATCCCAGTTCACGTCGAACATCGGAAATAGATTGGCGTAGTCGGGCTTGTACGGATTTGTCGTGGCAGCGCCGCCGCCCTGGAATTCGGTACTTCGGGGTTGCATCCCCGCTTCGGCCGCGACGAGGCCGGTGCGGGTCTCCGGGTCGCGGAAGCGGGCCTGCTGTTCCTCCATCGAGAGGCCGCGGATATCGCGCCAGACCGGCAGGGCATCGAACGGAAGGTAGGACTTCAGCGAGAACACGGCGTTGATCGATTTCGTGGTGGCCTGTCCCAGGACCCGGCCCCCTTCGGCCGCAACCCTGTCCATCCACTCGAACTGGAACTCGAGAGGGTTGGGTTGATCGCCTTGGCGCGTTGCGAGGACTCCCAGCATCAGAGGGCGGCCGCTTGAGACCGCGATCTCGGCCAGCTCGTCCAGGCATGCGCGCTGCGCCTCGCCACCCGAGACATCGGGCCCAACCTGGAAGATGCCGGCGTTCAGCTCGGCCATCGCGTGCACCAGGTGCGCGATTTCTTCCCAGTTGCCGATGCGGCTTGCCACCGGACCGCCGTCCGGGCGGATATGAGTGGTCGCCCTGGACGAAGACAGGCCCATGGCGCCGGCGCGGAGCGCCTCCTGCACCAGGTTCGCCATGAGCTTGAGATCGTCCTCGTTGGCCTCCTCGTCCAGGGCGCGATCGCCCATCGCGTACATCCTGAGAGCCGAGTGCCCGATGTAGGCGGCGTAGTTGATGGCCTTCGGGAACGATTCGACGGCCGCCAGATACTCGGGAAAGGTCTCCCAGCGCCAGTCGATCCCCGACACCATGGCTTCCTTGGGGATGTCCTCGACGGCCTCCAGGCACTCGGCAAACCACTCCCTTGCCTCCGGTTTGCAGGGCGCCAGCGCGAACCCGCAATTGCCCATGACCACGCTGGTCACGCCGTGCCAGCAGGAGCATGTGCCTGCCGGGTCCCATGCCACCTGCGCATCCATGTGGGTGTGGCCGTCGATGAAGCCGGGTGCAACGATCATGCCCTCGGCGTCGATCGTCTCGTCGGCGGGGCCGGAAATTCGGCCAATTTCCGCGATTCGCCCCTGCTTGACCCCGACATCCGCCCGGAAGCGGGGCATGCCCGAACCGTCCACCAGGGTTCCGTTGCGGATCAGAAGATCGAACGTCATCAGCCATTTTCCCGGACGATGTCAGCGGTCGCCGTACGCTATCAGCCGACACGTTCAGCGACAACGCGTCGAGGAATCCCTGGTTCCGGCCCCGTGCCGCGCCGCCTTGCCCCAGGCTCGGCCCGACCCTATCGTGGCTGCCTGACCAAGCGAGGGGAGTTGCCGGCGTGAGCGACGATCCGGGGCGCGGTGTGCACGACATGGGCGGTCTGCCTGCCGGTTCCATCGAGCGGGCGGAGCACGCGCACGCGCTTTGGGAGAAGCGGGTGGACGCACTCATGGTGCTGCTCGGAAGCCCCGAACGGCGCGTCATCACCGTGGACCAACTCCGCCGCGGCATCGAACAGCTCGGCACCGAGGCGTACGAGGCGATGAGCTACTACGAGCGCTGGATGGCCTCGATCACCAATACCCTGCTCGCCGAGGGGGTCATCTCCTCGGACGAGCTAGGCCGCCGCATGGCCGAGGTCGAGAAACGCGAGGAGGGCGCCGGCTGATGGCGGCCCGCTTCGCCGTGGGAGACCGGGTGGCGGTGCGCCGGGCCTTCCCGCTCGGTCACATCCGCACGCCTTATTATGCGCGGGGCGCGGCCGGCGACGTGGAGCGCATCTGCGGCGCCTTCGGCAATCCCGAGGAGCTTGCGTTCGGGCGCAGGGACCGCCCCAAGCAGACGCTCTATCGCGTGCGCGTCGCCCAGACCACGCTCTGGCCCGACTACGACGGGCCGGCCGGCGATACCATCGACATCGAGCTCTACGAGCACTGGCTCGAGCCCGCGAAGGAGTGAGCGATGGCGACCGATAGCCACGAACACCAGCACGACCACGACCACCGGCCGCCGCCCGACGAGGACGGCCCGCTCGGCTATTACGAGACCATGGAGATCGCCGTGCGCGAGCTCCTGATCGAGAAGGGGGTCTTCGGCGCCGACGACGTGCGCGCGGCGATCGAGGCGATGGATGCTCGCAGTCCCGCGAAGGGGGCCGACGTGGTGGCCCGCGCCTGGACCGACCCGGCCTTTAAGGACGCACTGTTGGCCGACGGCAGTGCAGCCTGCGCCAGCTTAGGGATCGAGCTCGGGCCAATGCGACTCATCGCGGTCGAGAACACCGCGAGCGTGCACAACGTGATCGTCTGCACCCTCTGCTCCTGCTATCCGCGCAACCTCCTGGGCCTCCCGCCCGACTGGTACAAGGCGCGGGCCTACCGCTCGCGGGTGGTGCGCGAGCCCCGCGCCGTGCTGCGCGAGTTCGGCACCGAGGTGCCCGACGACGTGACCGTGCGGGTACACGATTCCACCGCCGACATGCGCTATATTGTCGTGCCCCGGCGGCCCGACGGCACCGAGGGCTGGGTGCCCGAGCGCCTTGCTGCGCTCGTGACCCGGGACTGCATGATCGGCGTGACGGTTCCGAATAACCCCTGAGCCCGGCAGCGCTCCGGCTGGGAGCGCAATTTCTCATTGGGAGGCATTGGTTAGAGCTATGCATGATCTCGTGATTCGCGGCGCCATGGTCGCCGACGGCGTGGGCAACCCATTGATCCAGACAGATGTCGCCGTCAGCGGCGAGCGCATCGTCGAAGTCGGCGACGTGACCGAGAGCGCGCGGGAGACGGTCGACGCCGACGGCCTCGTGCTGGCGCCCGGCATCGTCGACGTCCACACCCACTACGACGCCCAGGTCACCTGGGAGAGCCAGGTCACGCCTTCGCCCTCGCTCGGCGTCACCACCGTCGTCATGGGTAACTGCGGCTTCAGCATCGCGCCCTGTCCGCCGGATCGGCGCGAGCAAATGGCGCGCAACCTGGCCGAGGTCGAGGGCATGTCCATCGCCGCGCTGGAGGCCGGTATCGACTGGGGCTTCGAGAGCTTCCCGGAGTATCTGGCGCAGCTGCGGCGCAAGGGTTGCTACCCCAACGCCGGCGTCTTCGTCGGCCACTCGGCGGTGCGCACCACGGTGCTCGGCGCCGAGGCCTCGGACCGCGCGGCCACCGAGGACGAGATCGCCGCCATGCGCGGCATCGTGAAGGAGGCGATGGATGCCGGCGCCATCGGCTTCGCCACCTCGACCTCGATCAACCACAACGGCGACGGCGGGGTGCCCATGCCGTCCCGGCTCGCCGAAGACGACGAGCTGCGGGCTCTGGTGGGCGTGCTCGGCGAGCTCGGCCGCGGCATCTTCCAACTCACCGTCGGCCCGAGCATGACGGTTGAGCGTCTTGAGAGCATGGCCGCCGAGACCGGCCGGCCGATCTTCATGACCGCCGCCCTCCACAACGAGACCTTCCCCGACCGCGCCATCGGCATGCTCGAGGGCGCAGCCGCCGCGCAGAGCCGCGGCAACGGGGTGTGGGCCCAGGTCTCATGCCAGCCGCTGCGCATGGATTTCTCGATGCGGACCGCCTTCCCGCTGCAGAGCCTCGATGCCTGGGAGCCGCTGCACACGGCATCGGACGAGGATTTCCTCGCGATTGTCGCAAGCCAGGATTTCCGCAACAGGTTCCGCGAGGACCTTGAGAAGCCGAAGCAGGGCAAGATCTTCTACGGCGATTGGCGGCGCGTCGAGGTGGCGATGGCGGCGACGCCGGCGCACCGGGCGCTGGAGGGCGAGACCATCGAGACCATCGCCGGGCGCGAGGGCCGCGATCCGGTCGACGTCATGTTCGACCTCGTCGTGGACGAGAGGCTGGGCACCACCTTCAACGCGGCCCTGCTCAATGCCGACGAGGCGGCGGTGGAAGAGCTGCTGCTTCACGATGCCGGCCTCATCAGCCTCTCGGACGCCGGCGCCCATCTCTGCTACCTCTGCGATGCCGGCTACGGCCTGCACCTGCTCGGCCACTGGGTGCGCGACAAGGGCGTGTTCGATCTGGCCGACGGCATCCGCCGCGTCACCAGCCTGCCGGCACAGCTCTACGGCATCCAGGATCGCGGCGAGATCGCGCCCGGCATGTTTGCGGACTTGCTGCTGTTCGATCCGGCGACGGTGGGGCGGGGCGCGATCAGGCGGGTCGACGATCTGCCCGGCGGCGAGAGCCGGCTGGTTCGCGACGCGAGCGGGGTGCACCGGGTCTGGGTCAACGGCACCCGCGTCTACGACGAGGACGGCTAC
>JAPOPO010000065.1 GCA_026712885.1 Rhodospirillales bacterium
CGAGGCTGCCTTCCTTCGGATCGAAGGCGTCAGCAAGAGCTTCGGCGCCGTCACCGCCGTCGACGACGTCTCGCTCGACATCGCGCGGGGCGAGTTCTTCGCCCTGCTCGGCCCCTCCGGCTGCGGCAAGACCACGCTGCTCCGCATGCTCGCGGGCTTCGAGACGCCGAGCGCCGGCGCCCTCCTGCTCGATGGTGTCGACCTCGCGGCACTGCCGCCCTACCGGCGGCCGGTCAACATGATGTTCCAGTCCTACGCCCTCTTCCCTCACATGAGCGTCGCCGGCAACGTCGCCTTCGGCCTGCGCCAGGACCGGGTGCCCAGGGCCGAGATCGCGGCGCGTGTGGCCGACGCGCTGGCTCTGGTGGAGCTGACGCCTCTCGCGCGGCGCAAGCCGCACCAGCTCTCCGGCGGCCAGCGCCAGCGGGTGGCGTTAGCCCGCAGCCTGGTCAAGCGGCCCAAGCTGCTGTTGCTCGACGAGCCGCTCGCCGCGCTCGACAAGAAGCTCCGCGAGCAGACCCAGTTCGAGCTGATGGAAATCCAGCAGCGGGTCGGCATCACCTTCGTGATCGTGACCCACGATCAGGACGAGGCGATGACCGTCGCCGATCGCATCGCGGTGATGGATCGAGGCCGAATCGCTCAGGTCGACACGCCGGCTGCGATCTACGAGGCGCCGTGCTCGCGCTACGTGGCCGAGTTCATCGGCGACGTGAACATTTTCGAAGGCCGCGCAGGCGCCATGAATGGCGAAGACATCGTGGTCGATCAAACCGACGCGCCAGGGGGGCTCGCGGCACCGGCGCGCAACGATTATCCCGAAGCTGGCGATGCGGTACTGCTCGCCGTGCGTCCCGAAAAGATCGAGATCGCGGCCGAGCCGCCGCCGACCGGCACCCCGAACGCCATGGCGGGCGAGGGGACCGAGATCGGCTACCTGGGGAGCGTCTCGACCTACCGGGTGCGCCTCGACAGTGGCAAGATGGTTGTCTCGACCCAGACCAACCGGCTGCGCCATGGCGGCGGGGTCATCGACCGGGGCGCACGCGTCCATCTTTCCTGGCCGGTCGAGGCGAGCATCCTGCTTCGGGCATGAAGACCGGGCGCGAACGCCGCACGCCGGCGCGCGCACGGGGGCTGCTCGGGCGCAGCTCGGTGATCGCGAGCCCCTATCTCTGGCTGCTCTTCTTCTTCCTCGTCCCCTTCGTGATCGTGCTCAAGATCAGCGTGGCCGAGGTCCAGCTCGCCATCCCGCCCTACACGCCGCTCTTCGCCTGGCCCGAGGGCGGCTCCTTCGAGCTCTTCGCCGTCGGCGATAACTACCGGCTGCTGATCGAGGACAGCCTCTACATCCGTGCCTATGCCAACAGCCTGAAAATCGCGGCGATCTCGACCGCGCTCGCGCTGGTGGTGGGCTTCCCCATCGCCTATGCCATGGCCCGCGCGCCCCGCGCCTGGCAGGCAAGCCTGGTGATGCTGGTGATCCTGCCCTTCTGGACCTCGTTCCTGATCCGGGTCTATGCCTGGATTGGCATTCTCAAGAACGAGGGGATGCTCAACGGGGTGCTGCGCTGGATCGGTGTGATCGACAGGCCGCTGATCATCCTCAACACCGACATCGCGGTCTACATCGGCATCGTCTACTCGTACCTGCCGTTCATGGTCCTGCCGCTCTACGCCAACCTGGTGCGGATGGACCGCTCGCTACTGGAAGCCGCAGCCGACCTCGGCTGCCGCCCGGCCGGTGCCTTCTGGAAGATCACCGTGCCGCTGGCCAGGCCCGGTATCGTCGCAGGCTGCTTCCTGGTCTTCATCCCGGCGGTCGGCGAGTTCGTCATCCCCGACCTGCTCGGTGGCTCCGGCACGCTGATGATCGGACGCATCCTTTGGACCGAGTTCTTCAGGAACCGTGACTGGCCGGTGGCGTCTGCGGTCGCCGTGATCCTGCTGCTGCTGCTGATCGTGCCGATCGTGCTGTTCCAGCGCCACCAGCAGCGCCAGCGCGAGCGGGAGGCCGGTGTCTGATGCGGCGGGGCTTGAGCGGGATCAACCTGGCGGCGCTCACCCTGGGCTTCGCCTTCCTCTACATTCCGATCCTCCTGCTCATCATCTTTTCCTTCAACGAATCCAAGCTTGTGACGGTCTGGGCCGGGTTCTCCACCAAGTGGTACGCCGCGATGGTGGAGAACGAGCTGCTGCTCGACGCGGCCTGGATGACGCTGAAGGTCGCTATTGTCTCGTCGACCGTGGCGCTGGTGCTCGGCACCCTCGCGGGGCTTGCGCTGGCCCGGCTCGGGCGCTTCCCCGGCCGCACGCTCTTCTCCGGCATGGTCTACGCGCCGCTGGTCATGCCCGAGGTCATCACCGGCCTCTCGATGCTGCTGCTCTTCGTGGCACTCTCCTGGGCGCGCGGTTACTGGACCGTGACGATCGCCCACATCACCTTCTCCATGGCCTACGTGGCGGTGGTGGTGCAGTCCCGGCTGCTCACCATGGACCGCTCGCTGGAGGAGGCGGCGATGGATCTAGGCGCGCCGCCGGTCAAGACCTTCTTCGCCGTCACGCTGCCGATCATCAGCCCGGCGCTGGTCGCCGGCTGGCTGCTGGCCTTCACGCTCTCGCTCGACGACCTGGTGATCGCGTCCTTCACCAGCGGCCCCGGCTCGACG
>JAPOPO010000064.1 GCA_026712885.1 Rhodospirillales bacterium
AGATGAGTTCTATGTCCCTCGCCTGAAGGCCGCGCTTTCCCTGCTCCACCATCACGCTCACGCGCTGGCCCGTCTCCAGGCCGCCGAGGCCCGCGCGACCGAGCACGATGCCGGGAACGAACACGTCGGGCCCGCCATCGTCCGGCACCACGAAGCCGTATCCCTTGGCGGTGTTGTAGAACTTCACCAGGCCGGAACGCTCCTCGACGAGCCCGGCCGGCGCGTCGCGGTCCCACCCTCGCTCACGCCGGTCACGGTCCGGCTCGAAGCGGCCCGCCGGGTCGGCCCTGGCGGTCGAGTCATCGACGGCGACGATGGACGACACCGCCGGACCCCCCGTGCCTTCCGCCACCTCCCAGGTCACCGTCGCGCCCTCCGGGAGCGTGTCGTATCCGGCGTCCCGGACCGCCGAGGCATGGCAGAACACATCGGGCGAGCCATCGTCGGGAACCAGAAAGCCGAAACCCTTCAACGGATTGAACCACTTGACCATGGCCACGACGCGGCGGCAGGAAGCCGGAGCTCGCTCGCCGTGACTATGTCCGTAATCCCTGCCCGGCGGCACACCGCTCCTCGTCGGACCCGCCGCCGCCGTCGACGTATCGACGGCATGGATCTGCCAGACCTGCATACCCTGACGGCCCTGCTCGATCTCGCAGGTCACGGTCGCGCCCTCGGGCAGAGTGTCAAAACCCGCCCGCGACACCGACGAGACATGACAGAAGATGTCGGGCGAGCCGTCGGCCGGTGTCAGGAAGCCAAACCCCTTCACCGGATTGAACCATTTGACCGTCGCAACGACAGCGGCGCCGGGCGCCGATCCTGAACCGCCTTCCCGCATTCCGAACGACCTGCCTTCCGTGAGTTGCCGGCGCCAGCCCACCGCCGGGCCGCCCGCCGAATGACTGCGGCGGGGCGGTCTCCGCCGCAGGGCCGCCATCATAGCCACGGCCGGGACGCTGCGACAGACCGGCGCCAGCCCCGTCCGCCGCCTCGGGCGTCCCCGGATGACGAGCCGGCGACGTGCGCCACCCCCGCGCACCTCGCGCCGCGCCGCTGTCCGTACGCCTGCGAGAGACGAAGCCCGGCCGGCAGCGGGCGGCGGGGGTCATGCGGCAAAGCGGACCATGGAAGAGCTTCGCGAGGAAGCGCAACGCATCGCCGACCGCATCGACGAGCTGGTGGCCTACGTCAGACGACCGCCGCCGCGCACTTGCCTGTCGGCAGTCTGCGCGGCGGGGCCTCTCACACCAGCGGGCACTGGCGCGATAACCGCCGGACGTGGCAACTTCACCGCCATGACGGATCCGGAGTCCCGGCCGGCCGAAACTCTCTCCTTTGGGGAGGCTGCGGCGGAGGACGAGACCGGCGCCGACCGCATCTCGGACGCGGCGGCGGTGCCGGTTGGGAAAGGCCACACCGCCGATGAAGTCACCGGGCCGCCGCCGGACGGCTCGCCGGCGGCCGCCGGGCAGGGCATCGACGCTCCCGATCTCTCCGAAGATCCAATGACGATGTATCTGCGCGACCTGTCGGCCGTCCCGCTCCTCACCCGCGAGGGCGAGGTAGCGCTGGCGAAGCGGATCGAGGCGGGACGGCGCACGATGCTGGACGGCCTCTGCGCCAGTCTGCCGGCGATAGCGGCGGTGAGCGCCTGGTGCGGCGCGATCCGCGAGGGCGCGCTGGCGCTGCGCCACGTGGTGGACGTCATGGCCACGTACGGGGCCGGGCACCAGGCCAGCAATGGCCGCGAGAGGGCCGAGACGGCAGGCGACCGGCGCGGCGGCGGCGAGAACGACGAGGCCGCCGCGCCCCGGATTGCAGCGATGGAAGAGGCGGTCCGTCCCGCCGTCATGGAGACACTCGAGCGAATCGCGGCGTCGCACGCGAAGCTGCGCCCCCTTCAGGAGAAGCGCATCGAGCTTGCGCGAAGAAACCGCACGCTGACGGCCTCGCAGGAAAGACGCCGGCGCGCGCTGGCGCACGAGCTCGCTGCCTCGATGGGAAGCCTGCGCCTCACCGACACCCGCATCGAGGCGCTGGTCGACGAGATGCGCGGCGCGAGCGAGCGCCTGCGCCGCAGCGAGGGCGCGCTTCTGCGCCTGGCCGCCGGGTGCGGCGTCCCGCGCGAGGCGTTCCTCGCGCAGCACGAGGGGCGCGCGTTCGAGTCGGCGTGGCTCTCGCGCGTGGGCCGGCTTCGCGGCGCGGGCTGGAAGACCCTGGTCGCGCAGAACAGCCCCCAGGTCCTGGCTCTCGGCCGCGGCATCCGTGCGG
>JAPOPO010000063.1 GCA_026712885.1 Rhodospirillales bacterium
GAAGGCGCAGATCGTGTCCTCGGTGGCCCGGGCGTTCGGGTCCGACGACGCGCAAGCCTCGCACGTGCCCGCCACCGCCCGTGCCTCGGCCCTTGAGTGGACCCCGCCCGGGTTCAGGGCCTTCGATGCCGCTGGCGCGGCGGCCGAAACCGGTGCGGCAGCCCACACCGGTGCGCCAGCCGACACCGACGCCAACGGCGCACCGGATGCGGCCGATGAATCCGGCGCCGCGCTGGCGCAGGACGCCTCGCAAGCGAACGGCGACGCTGCACAAGCCACTCCCGCCGAGGTGAGCGATCCGGCCGCCGAACCGCCCCGCGCAGCGGCGCCCGGCAACGGCGAGGACCCCGATGCCCCCGCCGCGGAGATTCCCGAATTCCTTCGGGTGTCGCTGTAGCGCGCCGGCACGTCCCCTCCCCTCCCTGTCCACCGCCGACAGCGCCCGCCCGCCTCGCGCGCGGATGCTTGGTACACACTTTTGCTAGGGATGTACACACCCGCCCGCCTCGCGCGGGCGGGTGCTTGTCCCTTTCCCTGACCGGAGAACCCATCTCATGGATCGCAGCCCTTCGCCCGCCGAAACGTCAATCCGCGCCCGCATGCACGCCGGCGCCCTGGACCGCATGCCGATGTTCTTCGATGCCTCCGCATCCACCGCCTTCGTCGAGTTGATCGCCAACGCCCGGCGCGCCTCGGCCACGCGCGTGGATATCGCCGTGCAACCCACGCCCCCGCCGCTGAAGTTCCGCTGCCATGTCAGCGTGCGCGACGACGGTCACGGGATCGCCGATCCCGCGGTGCTGCTCAGCTTCGGCGAGTCGAAGTGGAGCGGCAACGTCGCCCGGACCGAGAACGCCGCCGGCATGGGCCTGCTCTGTGTCGCCAAGCGCGGCTGCGCCGTGTTCTCGCGTCCGCGTATCCGTGCGGCGGAGTACCCGTCCGCCTGGCGCGTCGCGCTCGAGCCCGAGCACTTCACCGGCAAGGCCACGGCGACGGTGTTTCCCGACGACACCGCGCCCGAGCCCAACGGGACCTGCGTGACGTTCGAGGCCGGCGAATCGCTCGAAGCCCTGCAGGCGGCGGCACGCGCCGTGGCGCGGTTCTCGCCCCTGCCGGTGACGTTCAACGGCGAGCCACTGAAGCGCGAGAATTTTCTCGAAGGCGCGCTGCGCATCGAGCAATGGCGCGGCCTGACCCTGGCCGTGCTCAGGTCCCGCCGCCCGCTCTACAACGAACCGGACCTCAACTTCCACGGCCTCACCGTGAACGTGCGCCTGCCCCACGTGCAGAGCCTGGACGGGGACACCTGGACCGTGCGCGCCGAGGTCGGGGACTGCCCGGAACTGGAACTGGTCCTGCCCGCCCGCAAGGAAGCCGTCGAGAACAGTTTTCTGGAACGATTGCGCGAGGAAGCCCGTCTGGCGATCTACCGTGCGTTGGCACCCGCCGATCCGCCGCCGCGCATGGCGTTCGAGGATCATGAGCGCGCGGCCAGCGCCGGGATCGAGCTTCCCGTGCCGCCCGCCGAGCTTCGGCCCTGGGAGCCGGCCACGGCCGACGTGGACGACTGGAGCCGCGACGCCGGGCTCGTCCCGGTGGGCCCGGATACCCTTGTGGTCGAGTACGACGCCGATCCACCGGAGACGCAGCCGTTCCATCGTGCCGCCACGCGCGCGAAACTCGCCCCGATGCTGTTCGAGGCCGACCGGCGCCTGGCCGGTTACGACTGGTACGACAACCTGGCTCGCGTGACCGACGTGACCGCCCGGATTGATATCGGCGGCATCACCTACTCCGGGCAAGCCCTGCACCGGCGGTTCAAGGCCGCACGAAACGGCGACAACGGCGACGGATTCAAGTTCGGCCCCAGGGACCGGGCGGACCGCATCGCGATGACCGTGCATATCAGGCGGCCCGACGGCACCAAGGAATCCACTCGATACCTGGCCGATGTGGTTTTTCTCGATACCGGTTACGGCTGGCTGACCGATGCGTCTCCCATGATCGCCGCGGACAGCGATCTCGACGCGGGGCAACTCGCCGATCTGCTGCGCCGCGCCTACTTCTGCCCCTCCGACGACGCCGACGCGGACAGCTACGCCACCCAGAGCGATCAATTCAACGACGCCGCGCTTCACATGGCGTTGAGACACGTCGCCTCCGCGGACGAAGCCACCCGCACCGCCATCACGCAGGCGCTCTGGCGGGAAATCCACTGGCTCTTGCCGAAAAACCGCACCGTCGACATTGCGGTCAACGGCGACCGCATCGACGTCACGCTCGGCCCTGCGGGCGGCATTTGTCCTGCGGACGGCACTTGTCCAGCGGGCGCCGCTCCCGTCGCCGAGAGCGGTACGACCGCCTAGCAACGCAGGTCACTCAACCCCCCTCCTTACGACGGAAAGCGGCGGAGCCGGGCGTCGGTGATTCCGAATCCCCTCGTTCGGAGTCCGCCGATGTCCCACCCCATCACCGCCGACTATTCGCTCAGACCCAGTGAGTTGGCCGCCACGCTCGCCGTGCTCGTCGAAGCCCGCCAGCCGGCGATGCTTTGGGGACCGCCCGGCTGCGCAAAATCGATGGTCGCCCAGCAGGTCGCCGCCGGCGCCGCGCGCAACTACGTCGATGTCCGGGCGCTCCTTCTGGACCGCGTGGACCTGATGGGCATTCCTTGGCGCGATAGTGCGGGGCATATGTTGCGCACAGGATTATGTTGCTCAGAGGGAGTTTTGCCTCGCAGGAAATGATGAACATCCACATGCTCCGCAACATAATCTCCTTCATTCACAGCGCGCCAAGGAAAGCC
>JAPOPO010000164.1 GCA_026712885.1 Rhodospirillales bacterium
GCGCGGCGCGGCCGTCAACACCACCGGGCCGACCGCCTTCGACGGCCAGGCCTCGGGGCACTGGACGCTCGGCAACCTCTATCTCCGTGCCCCGGTGCGCTCCGAGACCATCGCGACGGTCAACCTGCCGTCGTTCCGCGCCGGCTGCGGCGGCATCGACGCCTTCGCCGGGGCGTTCTCATTTATCAACAGCGACCAGCTCATCGCCTTCGGCCGCGCCGTCGCCCAGAACGCCGCGGGCTTCGCCTTCGAGCTCGCGCTCGAGACCATCTCGCCGGTCATCGCCGAGACCATGGCGAAGCTCAGAGCACTGGCGCAGTGGGTCAACAGCCAGAACTTGAACTCCTGCGAGACGGCCCAGGCGCTGGTCGGCGCCGCCTGGTCGAAGAACGACCGTGCGAGCGCCTCGATCTGCGCCGCCATCGGCACCAGCCAGGGGATCTTCTCCGACTACGCGGCGGCGAAGCACGGCTGCGGCGCCGATGGCCGGCGCAACTCGACGCTCGCCGCCGCCTCGGGCGAGATGGCCGATCAGGTGCCGGTCAACGTCAACTACGCCTGGAAGGCGGTCCGGGCGTCGTCGTTCCTCTCCGGCGACACCGAGCTCGCGGAGTTCGCGATGTCGGTCTCGGGCACCGTCATCGTGACCGCACCGACCTCGGACGGCGATGACTCAGGTCCCAGGGTGCGCATCCTCGAGCCGCTCGCGCTTGACCGGCGCGTCACCGAGATCCTGATGGAGGGCGGCGGCGACCTGCCGGTCTACCGCTGCGACACCACCGACCGCTGCCTCAACCCTACGCTCGGGCGCGTCACCGTCCCCGCCGACCGGGGGTTCCGGGCGCGGGTGGCAGCGCTGCTGCGCGATCTCGTCGACGCGGTGCGCGCGGATACCGCGCCGCCGGCCGAGGCGCTCGGGCTCGTCAACCTCACCACGCTCCCGGTCTACCGGGTCGCCAACACCGCCGCGGCCTACCGGGGCGCGGTGGTCGACCAGGAGGTCGACGCGCTCGCCGAGGCCGTGGCGCTTGATGTGCTCCAGGTCTGGATCTCCGATCTCCACCGCACGGTCGAAGAGCGCGCGGGCACGCTCGACATCGCCGACGGCGAGCAGCTCGAGCGCTGGCGCGAGGGCTTGCGCGCCAATCGGGTGGCGCTCGCACGCCACCGCAACGAGGGGCTCGCGCGCTTCAACACCGCGCTCGCCGTGGTCGAGAAGCTGCGGCTCATCGAGACCGAGCTCGCCGGCGCGCTGTCTGCGGACCTGCGCGCCGCGCTCGCCTTCGCCCGCGGGGGCGCGGGCGCGGGCTCCCGGTGAGCCGTGAACGGGTGACTCCTTAATATATGTACGAGCTATTCACCATGGGCGGCGGGACCTACCTGGTCGACCTCCTGAACGCGGTGGCCGCCATCACCTCGGGCGGCGCCTACGTGGCGCTCGCCCAGCTTGGCGGCGCCGCCGGGCTCGGCTGGATCCTGTTCCGCACCGCCTTCGGTGGCTCGTGGAAGGACAACGCGAAGTGGGTCCTGCTCTTCGTCGCGGTGTGGGGCGCGATGATCGTGCCGAAGGCGACGGTGCGCGTGGTCGACCGGCTCGACCCGGCGCTCGCGCCCGCCGTGGTCGCCAACGTGCCGGTGGGGCTCGCGCTGTTCGCGTCGTTGACGAGCCAGGTGGGCGACGGGCTGACCCGCCTCACCGAGCAGGCGTTCACGCTCCCCGACGACCTCGCCTATCAGCGCCACGGGCTCATCTTCGGGGCGAGGCTCGCCGCATCCGCGACCCGGCTCGAGGTGACCGACGCGGTGTTCGCGCGGAACCTGCGAAGCTTCGCCCGCCAGTGTGTCTTCCACGCCCTGCTGCTCGGGCACATCTCCGCCGACGATCTGCGCGAGTCGACCGACGTCTGGCGCCTCGTGACCGCCGCGGGCACGCCGTCGGCCGGCGCATCCCCCGCGCGCATGTTCGAGCTCGCGACCCGGCTGCCGGCCGTCGGCACCGGGGCGACGCCCATCGAGCGCGAGATCGTCACCTGCGAGGTGGGTGCGGGCCGCCTCGGTGCGCAGTGGAACGCCGAGATCGCGCGTGCCGGCACGATCTTCGGGCGGCGGCTGTTCCCGGACGCGAGGACCGATGCGCTCGCCCGCGCCGAGCTGCTCGCAGCGCTCCCCGCCGCGCACGACTTCCTCATCGGCGCGTCGCGCACCGCGGCCGAGATCATGCGCCAGCAGATGGTGCTGAACGCGGTCCACGACGCGGGCGAACAGTGGGCGGCCGAGGCCGGCAACGCCGCCGCGCTCAGGGCGTACACCGAGGCAAGGGCGGAAGCCCAGACCGTCTCGGCCTACCGGGCCATCGGACGCCAGGCCGAGACCTGGGTGCCGCTGCTTCGCATCGTGTTCGAGTGCCTCTACGTCGGCGCCTTCCCGATGGCGGTGCTGCTGATGCTTACGCCCGCGGGGATGGCGATTTTCCGCTCCTACGTCACCGGGCTCGTCTGGCTGCAATCGTGGGGGCCGCTCTACGCGGTGCTGCACCGCATCTCGATGGGCGAGGCGGCCGAGCGCATGGGCGCCGCCGCGCTGATGCCGGCGGGCGACGTCGGGATCTCGCTCATCGCCCAGGCCGGCATCCGGGCGGTGGCGTCGGACGTCGCGGTGATGTCGGGCTACCTCTCGATGTCGGTGCCGTTTCTCGCGGCCGCCTTGGCCTACGGGCTGTCGAAGGCGACGATCCTCGCGACCTCGGTGCTCGCGGTCGGCCAGGACGCCGCGTCCTCGGCCGCGCACGAGGGCACCACCGGCAACCTCTCGCTCGCCAATACCGGCTACGACACGCACCGCTTCGCGAGCCTCGAAGGGCGCCAGATCCGCACCTCCGCCCATGTCGACACCGACCGCTACACCGGATACGCGCCGGCCGGAGCCGCCTTCTCC
>JAPOPO010000096.1 GCA_026712885.1 Rhodospirillales bacterium
GACATGGAGAGCGACGACGCCGTCGCCGTGCTCGAGGACCTCGACGACCCGCAGCGCAGGGAGATCCTCGACGCAATCTCGAGCGAGGAACGGGCCGGAGTCGCGGAAAGCCTGACCCACCCCGAGGACAGCGCCGGCCGCCTGATGCAGCGCGAGCTGGTCGCGCTGCCCGCCTTCTGGACCGTGGGCCAGACCATCGATCACATGCGCGAGAGCGGCGGCGAGATGCCGGACGACTTTTACGAAATTTACGTCATCGACCCGCAGTACCGGCCGATCGGACGGATCCCGCTGCACCGGCTGCTCCGCACCCGCCGCCCGGTGCGCTTGCGCACCATCATGGCGAGGGATGTCAGGGCGATCCCCGCCGAGACCGATCAGGAGGAGGTGGGCCACGTCTTCGACCAGTACGACCTCGTGTCCGCGCCGGTGATCGGCAAGAGCGGGCGGCTGATCGGCGTGATCACCGTGGACGACGTGGTCGACGTCATCCAGGAGGAGGCGGAGGAGGACATCCTGCGCCTCAGCGGCGTCAAGGAGCCGGACATCTACCGCGCCGCGCTGCGCACCGCCACCGGCCGCTTCACCTGGCTTCTGGTCAATCTCGGCACCGCGATTTTGGCGTCGCTGGTGATCTACCAGTTCGACGGGACCATCGACCAGATGGTGGCGCTCGCGGTGCTCATGCCCATCGTCGCCTCCATGGGCGGCAACGCCGGCACCCAGACCATGACCGTGGCAGTGCGCGCCATTGCCCCCAAGGACCTGACGACCGCCAACTTTCTCAGGGTGCTGTGGAAGGAGGCGCTGGTCGGGTGCTTCAACGGCGTGGTCTTCGCCCTGCTCATCGGCGTCGCGGCCGCAGCCTGGTACGACAATATCGCGCTCGGCATCGTGATCGCCGCCGCGATGATCATCAACATGCTGGTCGCCGGCCTGTTCGGCCTGGTGATACCGGTGGCGCTGTGGCGACTGAAGATCGACCCGGCGACGGCAGCCGGCGTGGTGCTCACCACCGTCACGGACGTGATCGGCTTCCTCGCCTTCCTCGGCCTCGCGGGGATACTGCTGGTGTGAGGGCGGCTCGACGGCCGCTGCTGGCGGCATAGCGGGGCCGTGATAGATTCGGGGAGGCGCGCTCGCGTTGCGACGCGTGCCTGGCGCCCGCTTCTCCGGACTGACAGGGAACCGGAACCGACGAAGAGGTATCGAACCATGGCGCAAGCCGCGAAACGCGCAGCCGTCGCCCTTGCTTCCGCGGCGCTGCTCTCAGTCTCTCTGACCGCGACCGCCGTCGCCGAGACCGAATGGGACCTGCCGCTCGCGT
This sequence comes from Rhodospirillales bacterium, assembly GCA_026712885.1. GTDB lineage: Bacteria > Pseudomonadota > Alphaproteobacteria > UBA828 > UBA828 > WTGU01. Next base: position 1,328 of record JAPOPO010000096.1, read on the forward strand.
GGCCGGACGGCAACTTCCATGTTGAGAACGCCAAGACCTTCGCCAAGGTGGTGGGGCAGGTCACCGGCGGCGAGGTCAGCATCAACATCCATCCGGGCGGGTCCCTCGGCTTCAAGGGGCCGGAGATGCTGAACGCGGTCGGCGACGGCCTCGTTCCCATCGGCGAAATGCTGCTCAACCAGCAGGTGGGGGAGCGGAAGATCCTCGGGCTGGAGACGCAGCCCTACATCATCGAGGACCTCGACCAGCTCGCGGTCTTTCACAGACACCTCCGCCCGGCCATCGAGAGGGTGGCGGCGGAGTACAACCAGAAGGTGCTCTACGTCGTGCCGTGGCCGCGTCAGTACGTTTACACCAAGGTGGAGGCGACGGGGGTCGCGGACCTCGCCGGCATCAAGATCCGCACCTACAACGACACGACGACTGAGATGTTCAACCGCATCGGCATGACCTCGGTGCAGCTCCCCTGGGGCGAGGTGGTGCCGTCTCTCGCGGCCGGAACCATTGATGCGGTCACGACCTCGGCAAGCTCGGGCGTGGACGGTAAGTTCTGGGAGTTCCTCACGCACATGTACCCGACGAGCCACGTCTGGTCGTCGAACATGGTCTCGGTCAACCTCGATGCGTGGGCCGAGCTCACAGAGGGTCAGCGGGACGCCATTGAGGCCGCGGCCCGGATGCTCGAACCGGTGTTCTGGCAGGTCAGCAAGGCGGAAGACGCGGCGAAGTCGGAGATCCTGACCGAGCGGGGAGTGGCGATGGCCGAGGTGCCGCCTGCGATGCTTGCCGACATGCAGGCCGCAACCGCGCCGATGCTGGACGAGGCGCTGGCGGAGCTCGGCGACGAGGGCCAGGCCATCATCGACGGCTTCTTCCAGGAAATCGGGCGTTAGCAGGTTTGGGCTCCGGTGCCCGGCGGATCGCCGGCGCCGGGTTCCGGTCCGGATAGCCCGGAGCGGGCAGGAGAGGCCGGCGCCTTGTCCGCTCTTGCACGGGTTCTCGCAGGCATCGACGCGCTGTCGCGCGCCTGCGGCTACGTCGCGGCCGCGCTGGTTCTGGGGA
>JAPOPO010000060.1 GCA_026712885.1 Rhodospirillales bacterium
CGCTGGATGGTGAAGCCGCTGCTCCACAACGGGCGCCTGACGGAGGGCCAGAGGGACGCGGTCACCACGATCCTGTCCTCGAAGGACCGGGTGGTGGGCGTGCAGGGCTATGCCGGCACGGGCAAGACGGCGATGCTGGACCGGGCGCGCTCTCTCGCGGAGAGGCGCGGCTACCGCATGATCGGCCTCGCACCCTCGGCCTCGGCGACGGCGACCCTGGAAGTCGAGGCCGGCATAAGGAGCGAGACCCTGCAGCGGTTCCTGGCGCGCAACGCCGGCGTGGCGGAGGGACGCCTGACGCGCAAGGGCGAGCGCGAGATGCGGGCCTCCTTCCGCAGGACGGTGCTGGTGGTGGACGAGGGCTCGCTGGCCTCCACTGTCCAGGCCCGCGATCTTCTGCGGATCGCCGACCGGCTCAGGATCCCGAGGGTGGTGCTGGTGGGCGACGAGAAGCAGCTCGACGCGGTCGATGCGGGCAAGCCCTTCGCGCAGCTTCAGCAAGCGGGCATGAACACCGTGGTGATGGACGAGATCCTCAGGCAGAAGGACCCGGCGCTGAAGGAGGCGGTCCGCGCCAGTCTGGCGGGCGATGTCCGCGGGGCTTTCAAGAGGCTCGGCGATCGCGTCGCCGAGGTGAAGCCGGACAACCTCGCCGGCGCGGCGGCGGCGCGCTGGCTGAAGCTCTCACCAGAGGAGCGGGAGAACACCGGGCTGATGGCGCCGAGCCACGCGCTGCGGCAGACCGTCAACGGCCACATCCGCGAGCGCCTCGCCCGCGACGGCGTCATTCATGGCCCGGCCCTGGAGGGCGAGCGGCTGGTATCCCTCGGCTTCACCACCGCCGAGAAGATGCAGGCGGCCAACTATGCGCCGGGCGACGTCGTGGCCTTCCACCGGGCCTACAAGAGCCTCGGCGTCGGGAAGGGCGAGGAGCGCCGGGTGCGCGAAGTCGACGGCGCGCGCGGCATCGTCATGCTGGAGGGCGCGGACGGGTGAGGCGTGGGGGCGCGGAGGGGGGGGCGGTGCCCGGGCGGCGGCGCGAGGTGGGGGCGAGCCGCGGCGCGGTCGAGGTCTACCGGACCGAGCCCGTGGAGCTCAGGGCCGGCGACCGCATCCGCTGGACCCGCAACGACGCCACGCATGGGCTGGTGAACAGCCACAGGGCGGAAGTGACGGCGGTGCAGGGGGACCGGGTCTCGTTCCTGCTCGAGGACGGCCGCAAGCTGGAGCTGGGGCGGGACCAGCCGCAGCTGCGCCATCTGGACCATGCCTGGGCGTCGACGGTGCACGCGTTTCAGGGGCGCACCGTCGACAACGTCATCGCGGTGATGGAGGCCAACCATCCCCACCTGACCACCCAGAAGAGTTTTTACGTGGAGATCAGCCGCGCACGGCACCGGGCGGAGCTGGTCACGGACGATGCGAAGGCGCTGTGCGACCGCCTGGAGGCCGCGACGGGAGAGCGCGTGTCGGCCCTGGAAGCGGTCGCCGCCGCTGCGGCGGAGCGGGCAAGGGATGCGGAGCGGGCCAGGCAGGCGGCGGCACTCGAAGCGGCCGGGAGCAGGGACGGCGAGATCGGGCGGGACAAGCTGGCCCGCGAACCCGCGGGATTGCGGACGCCGGCGCCGGCGAGGAGCAGCGCGCCGGGGATCGAGCCGGAGGCGCCGCCCGGCAAGCCAGCCAGGCAGCCGGAGCCCTCTCAGTCACCCAAGCCCGTGCGAATGCCGGAACCGGAGAGAGACCAGCCGCCTGCCCCGGCACCCCGGCCCTCGCAGGCGCCGGAGCCCGCGAAGGCGCCCGCACCGGCGAAGGAGCACGCACCGGCGAAGGAGCACGCACCCAGGACGATCGAGTACGAGCTCGAGCTGGAACTGTGACGAGCGGCGGCCAGCGCCGTCCTCCTCGGCCTCTCGACGCCGGTCGCGCGATCGGGGAAGCGGCCCGAAGCGTCCTTAACGTTGACGCCGCACCACAACATCCCGCCGGAGCGTGCGCGTCAGCCGGCATTGGGCGCAGCAAGATCCGCTTCGACGCCCGAGAGCTGTTCGATCCCAAAACTCTCCTGCGGGATGCGCCGTCCTTCGGACCACAGGTTCGCCAGCCCCGTCGCGAGGTCCGCGGGAAACGCGTCATCGAGTCCGTCGACCTCCGCATTGTCTGGCGCCCGTTCCAGGGGACGGCGGCGGCCGTGGGCGAGCAGCCATCCGTAGAGGCCGCGATGGGGCCGCAGCCCCTCCCGCCCTTCCGCCTGCCTCCGCCGGTTGACCCCGATCAGTATCCGGGCGCCGGCGGGGTCGAGGTCGCCGAGGTACATGGCGCCCTCCGCCTGCGCGCAGGCGATCACGTCGTCCAGGTTGCCGGCGCCCTGACGGAAGGCGTTGCCGCCGCCGTAGGCGATCGCCGCATAAAGCGCAGCGTCACGGTTCCACCGGCGGAAGCTGTCCCAGGAGTGATAGTTCTCCAGCACCAGGATCGGCCGCCCCGGCGCCCGCTTCGGGGGTGTCTCGTGCGGCAGCGGCGGCGCGACGGGATAGCAGTGGAGATCGGCAAGCGAGAGGCGCCCCTCGAACAGGGCCGGGCCGCCCTTGCGCAGGTCGTCGAGACGCTTCTCGTCCCCGAATATCTGCAGCGAGCGCTCCCTCGTGGGCGCGGGCACGGGCGTCCTGCCGCGCACGGACAGCAGGAACGCGTTGACCGCCTGAAGGTCGGCACGCCGCACGGGATGGCGCTCGTCGGCGGCGAAGGCCAGGGCAGGCAGCCAGGCTTGCGGCGTCCGGGCGCGCTGGCGGTGCGGCGCATCCCGGAGGCGGGCGGTGCGCGGAAGCGCGGGAGAGCCCGAGGTGTCCCAGCCCCGTCCGGGGAGATCGACCGTTTCCTCGCGCTCCAGGCCTCGCAGGGCGTCGAGGAGAAGGCGCCTCTGCTCCGGCTGGTCGCGTGCTTCGGGATGGGCACGGAGCCACGCGGCGCGCAGTTCCGGCAGGCCGATCCGCCGCTTGCCCAGCGCGCGCAGCTCGTCCCCGAACGAGGACATGCTACTCGGCGGCC
>JAPOPO010000301.1 GCA_026712885.1 Rhodospirillales bacterium
CCTGGACGGTCGAGTAGACGGTCGTGGCGCTCGCGCCGAAGATCTCCTCAAGCTGGCGGAGGCGTGGGATGGAGCGGTCGATGATCGTGACCCGCGCGCCCATGCCCACGGCCATTAGGGCTGCGTCCGGGCCCCCCACGCCGCCGCCCAGGATTACCACGTCGGCCGGCGGCACGCCGGGTACACCGCCGAGCAGGACGCCGCGCCCTCCCTGCTCCTTTTCGAGGCAATGAGCGCCGGCCTGGATCGACATGCGGCCTGCGACCTCGCTCATGGGCGCGAGCAGCGGCAGGCCGCCCCGCACATCGGTCACGGTCTCGTAGGCGATGGCGATGCAGCCGGACTCGATCAGGGCGGCGGTCTGGGCGGCATCGGCTGCAAGGTGGAGATAGGTGAAGAGCACCTGGTCGACCCGCAGCATGGCGCACTCGGCCGGCGAAGGCTCCTTCACCTTCACGATCATCTCGGCGGCGCCGAAAACCTCAGCCACATCAGCCACCACCTGGGCGCCGGCGCGCTCGTAGTGCTCGTCCAGGAGCCCGATCTCTGTGCCGGCGTCCTTTTCGACCATGACCCGGTGGCCGTGCTGCACCAGCTCGCGCACGCCGGCGGGTGGGATGCCGACACGGTACTCGTGGATCTTGGTTTCCTTGGGAACGCCGATGAGCATGGCCGTTCTTCCCCAATTGGTGATAGTGCCCGCCGCGACCGCCGATGCGGCCCGCGCGGCGTGGCCGTCGTGGCCGGCGATCAGTCGGCCGCGTCCGGCTGCAATACGTCTGCGGGCCCGCCGCCTTCGCCCGGCAGGCCGGGATCGGACGCGCCGGAATCGGACGGGCCGGCTTCGACGGCGGACAAAGGCGCGTCGTCGACCGGCTGGGCCGGAGTCGCGTCAGCCTGCGGCTGCTCGGGCGAGACTCCGGTCGTTGCGGCAGACGTCGCAACGGCTGACGCTTCCGCCGCAGCCGCCTCGGCAGCCTCGGCAGCCTTTTCCTCCCGAGCCGCCGCCCGCTCCGCCCTGGCTCGGGCCTTGCGAACTGCGTCGAGAAGCTCCGCTTCGGTGCAAATGCCCAGCAGGATCGGGTCCTGGGGCGTGATGTTGGGCGTGTTCCAGTGCGTGCGCTCACGCACGGCGTTGATCGTCGCCTTGGTGGTGCCAAGCAGCTTGCCAATCTGCGCGTCGCTCAGCTCCTCATAGTTCTTGAGCAGCCAAGAAATGGCGTTCGGGCGATCCTGCCGCTTGCTAACCGGCGTGTAGCGGGCGCGCCGAGTGCGCTGCGGCACTTCCGAGGCGGGGCCGATGGCCTCCAGCCGCTGGGAGGAATCCTCTTCGCAGCGCTGGATCTCCTCACGGTTGACCTGCCCGTTGGCGACGGGGTCGAGGCCGCGAATGCCGACCGCGACCTCGCCGTCGGCGATGCCTTGCACCTCGAGCGGGTGCAATTCGCAGAACGCCGCGATCTGATCGAACGTCAGCGTGGTGTTGTCTATCAGCCACACGGCCGTGGCCTTGGGCATCAGCAAGTCGGCCATCTTATTGGTTCCTTCCACTGCTGCCCGCGCGCGGCTGTGCCGCGGCCGGCAGGTTCGCCCGCGGCTATGCGTGAGGCGGTCGGTATATCGCCTTGATGTGGGGAGCGCAAAGCCGCAGTTCACCCGTTATCACTTGCGGATGCGCTCAAGCAGGATCTTGCCGATGTGCTGCCCGTCCTCCATGCGGGCGTGGGCCGCCGCCGCCTGGTCGAGCGGAAGCCGGGTGTCGATGACCGGACGCACCAGCCCGGCCTCGATGAGCGGCCAGACGGTCTCCTCCAGTGCGGCCGCGATACGGGCCTTGCTCTCCACGCTCTGGGGCCTGAGCGTGGAGCCCACGATGGTGAGCCGCTTGCGCATGAGCGCAAAAAGGTCGATCTGGGATTTCGACGCCTCCTGGACGGCGATCTGCGCCAACCGACCCTCGGGTCTGAGCGCTGCGAGATTGCGCGGCGCGTAGCTGCCACCGATGATGTCGAGCACGACATCGACCCCCTCGCCGCCGGTGATCTCCTTCACGACGGTGACGAAATCCTCGTTGCGGTAGTCGATCGCCCGCTCGGCGCCGAGGCGTTCGCAGGCGGCGCACTTCTCCGCCGAGCCGGCGGTCGCGAAGACGCGCACGCCCAACGCAGACGCGATCTGGATCGCGGTGGTGCCGATGCCGCTGCTGCCGCCGTGGACGAGCAGCCGCTCGCCGGCGCGGAGCCGGGCGCGGTCGAAGGCATTGGTCCACACCGTGAAGCAGGTCTCGGGCAGGCCGGCGGCCTCGACTACCGTGAGCCCCGCCGGCACCGGGAGCGCCTGCGTCTCCGGCGCAACGCAGTATTCGGCATAGCCGCCGCCGTGAGTGAGCGCGCAGACCGCATCGCCCACCTCGTAGCGGTGCGCGCCGGGACCGCTCGCCACCACGTGACCCGAGACCTCGAGCCCCGGCAGGTCGGAGGCGCCGGGCGGCGGCGGGTAGACGCCCTGGCGCTGCATCGTGTCTGGCCGGTTGACCCCGGCCGCCGCCACCTCGATCAGCACTTCGCCCAGGCCGGGCTCGGGCACCGCGCGCCGAGTCGGGCGCAGAACTTCCGGCCCTCCGGGTTCCATGATCTCGATAGCGGTCATTTCAGTGGGCAGCTTCGCCATGACGCCTCCAAACGGTTCGCGGGCGGGACTATACTCAAGCGAACCCGGTCGACGCAGGAGAAATGGGATGGACGAGGACCCAATCCGTATCCCGCGCGAGCAGGAATGGACCCCACGCGTGCTCGACGACATGTCGGTGGAGGCGCTCGGCGCCTATGCCGAACAGCTTGAAGAGGAGCTGGAGCGGGTGCGCGGCGCCATCCACGCGAAGACGGACTACCTGAGCAAGGCGGACTTGCTCTTCAAGAGCTAGGCGCGTCCTCCTCGTCGCCGCCATCCAGCAGAGAGCGGATTGCGGCGAGACCAATCGGCGCGCCGTCGTACTCTGCCATAGCGTCGAGCAGCGCGCCCCACAAATAGACCGCAGAGGCGAGGTCGGTAATCAGGTCGTAGGCCGGCGCCCGGCCGATGTCGCCCCGGACCACGATCACGTTGAGGCGGGCGACATTGGTCTGGGCGATGGCATCGGCCGCGAAAGCTTGCGGCCTGAGATCGACGGCGCAGACCTTGGCGAGCATCGAGGGCGCGTGCGCGCCGGCGAGCAGCAGCCAGCAGCTGGTCTCGTCCCGCGCGACCCGGAAGCAGCCGTCGGCCTCCGCCATGCTCCACGCCTCATCGAGGGTCTGGATCAAGGACCCGGCCCCGCTGCGGTCGGCGAGCACCAGCGCCTCGCCCGGGGCCAGCCGCGCGATGCGGGTGCCGTCGGCCTGGGGATAGGCCCGGTTGCTCGCCTCGCCCATCTCTGCACCGGCGCCGGCAAGCCAGGGTACGATGTTCCAGCCCTTGAAGCCGATGCGCGGGAAGGACGTGAGGTCGGCAAGGCCGAGCGATTCCGCCTGGGCGGCCTCGGCAGCGGCCTCCCGCCCGAATTCGCTGGCCACTGCGAAGCCGCCCAGCGCCTCGAAGCGCGCGCCGTGCGCCTCCAGCGCACGGTAGAGCGGCGAGCGGCGCCGTTCCTCTGCAGGAATAGCCACAGTCAGAGCTCCTGCTTCGCGCCGTCGGGGTCGTAGAACGGGAGCTTCGCCACGGTCGCGCTCACCATGCGCGCGCCATCCACCCGGATCTCGATCTTGGTGCCGGGCTCGCTCTGGTCGGGCGCGACGTAGGCCATGCCGACAATCTTGTCCAGGTTGGGCGAATAGGCGACCGAGGTGACCCGCCCGGTGATCTCGCCCTGGCGGATCACCAGGTGGCACTCCTTCGGCTGCTCCACGCCGACGCCCGGCATCTCGAAGCCCACCAGCTTGCGGGTGAGCCCCTTCGCCGCCTGCATCCGCACCGAGCGGATGCCCACATGGAAGGGCTTCTTCTTGGCGAGCGCCCAGGCCATGTCGGCTTCGTGGGGGGTGGTAAGGCCGTCGGTGTCCTGGCCGATGAGGATGTGACCCTTCTCCAGCCTGAGCAGGCGCTGCGCCTCGACGCCGAAGGGCCGGATACCGTGGTCCTTGCCGGCCTCCATCAGCGCATCCCAAAGCGCTTCGCCCTGGCTCGCCGGCACGTGCAGCTCGTAGCCGAGCTCACCCACGAAGCCGACCCTGAGAAAGATTGTGGGGATGCCTGCGACATGGCCCTCGCGCACGCCCATGTAGGGAAAGCCCTCGGGCGAGAGGTCGACATCGTCGCAGAGCGTCTCCAGCACCGGGCGACAGTTGGGACCCGCGATATTGACGCCCGCAAGCGCGGCGGTGACGTTGGTCACATCGACCTTGAGCCGCCACTGGGCGTTGTACCAGAGCATCTCGCGGTAGACGTTGTCGACGCCGGAGGTCGTCGCCGTGACGTAGAAGTGGTCCTCGTGCATGCGGCAGGCGACGCCGTCGTCCACCACCACGCCGCCGAGATCGGTCATCAGCACGTAGCGCGAGCGGCCCACCGGCTGCTTCAGGTAGGCGAAGGTGTACATGCGGTTCATGAACTCGGCCGCGTCCGGGCCGCGAACGTCGAGCCCGCCGAGGGTCGAGACATCGATGATGCCCACGTTGTCGCGGACGTTCTTGGCCTCCTCCCGGATCAGCGCCTGGCGCCGCGCCTTGTCGCCGTAGACCTCGGGCCTGAGCCAGAGGCCCGCCGGCATCATGGTGGCGCCCGCCTCCAGATGACGGAAGTGCATCGCGGTGTAGCGCACCGGCTCAAAGCTGCGGCCCGCGAGATGGCCCATGGTGACCGGTACGATGGGCTGGCGCACCGTGGTAACGCCCGTCTCGTCCACGCTCCGCGCCTTGGCGCGCGACAGAATGCGCACCGCGTTCAGCGACGAATGCCGCCCCTGCGAGGGCCCCATGCCGTTGGTGGTGAAGCGCTTGAGCAGCTCGACGTGGTCGTAGCCCTCGGCGATCGCGTCCTCCAGGTCGTGGACCTGCACGTCCTCGTCCAGATCCACGAAGGCCTTGTGATCGGGATGCGGGAAGATCG
>JAPOPO010000059.1 GCA_026712885.1 Rhodospirillales bacterium
CCGCAGGCAGACGCCGCTCGTCCTCCTCAACCGGCGGGAGTCGAGAATCGTTCCCGATTTGTAACTGATGCAATTCGGGGTAGATGATAGAGCCCGATTCATCTCGCAAGCTGGATAGGAGCGATGAGCGTGATCCGCGTCGCACTGTTGCAGCTCAGTACCAGCACCGCCATCGGGGAGAATTTTCGATCGGGCCTTGCGGCATGCCGCGAGGCGCGCGCGAAGGGAGCCGACATCGCCCTCCTACCCGAGATCTGGAGCCACGGCTATGCGCTCCCGAACGCCGCCTACGCCGAGCTCTTGACCGAGCCCACGACGCCCGACTTCGATCTGGAAAAGTTGATCCACTGACACGGCTGCCGCGCGGACGCCCAGCCCCCCAGTCCGCCCCGGTTCGTGTCATAGTAACGGGGCGCCGGCGCTTTGCGCGCCCCGTGTTCCATTGCCCCACCGGGCCACCCGCTGGCTCGCCGTCCCCTCAACCCTGCCGCCTCACGCGAGTCGCCATCGATGATCCTGCCGCGCCGGCTGACCGAGCTCCTGGGCGACCCCCTCTACCTGCGCCTCTGGCTCATCGGCCTCTTCAGCATGGGCTCCCGCTGGCTGGAGCTGCTGGTGGTCGGCATCTTCGCCGTCGAGACGACGGGATCGCCGGTGCTGGTGGCGTTGCTCGTTATCCTGCGCATGCTGCCTCTGGCCGTATTCGGTTCCATCGTCGGCACCCTTGCCGACCGCCTGACCCCGCGAATCCTGTTCTACAGCTCGCTCGGGCTCGCAGCGCTGGTCTCACTCGCCGTCCTCGGCCTCGCGCTCTCGGGCATCGCCGCCTACTGGCACATCGCGCTCGCGACCTTCCTCTCCGGCCTCGTCTGGACCACGGACATGCCCGTCCGCCGGCGGATGATCGGCGACGTCGCCGGCGCGGAGCGAATCGCAGCCGGCATGAGCCTCGACAGTGCCACGAGCAACGCCATGCGGCTCATCGGCCCGCTGTTCGGCGGGCTGCTCTACCAGTGGCTCGGCCTCGGTGGTGCCTTCGGCCTGGCAGCGGCGCTCTATGCGATTTGCCTGATCCTCACGCCGGGCCTTCCGAAGGCCTTTGCTTCCGGAGTCGGCCAGAGCTCCGCGAGGCTCCTGGGCGATCTGCGCGAAGGCTTCCGCTTTCTCGCGCGCGAGCCCGAACTCCGCCGCATCCTCTACGTCACAGTGATTTTCAACATTTGGGGCTTCCCCTTCGTCTCGATGATCCCGGTCATCGGTACGGAGAACCTCGGCCTGAACGCCGCCGCCATCGGCGGCCTGGCTGCGTTGGAAGGTGGCGGCGCCTTCACCGGGGCGCTCCTGATCGCCGCCATCGGTGTCCGGCCGGGCGCATACCGCCGCTTCTACTTCTTCGGCACCGCGAGCTATTCCGCCCTGGCCTTCGTCGCGAGCTGGATGACGGAGACCGCGCCGATGGCGATCGTGATCTTCTTCGTGGGCCTCGGCGCGGCGGGCTTCTCGACCATGCAAACGGTGTTGATTTACGGCATGGCACCACCGGAGATGCGCGGCCGCATGCTCGGCATCCTCTCGCTTACGATCGGCGCAGGCGTAATCGGCTTCACCAACATCGGTCTTATGGGCGAGCTCTTCGGCGGTGCCAATGCCGTGCGCATCGTTGCGGCCGAAGGCTTGGTCGCCGCCTTCCTCCTCGGCTTAACCTGGCCCCGCCTTTGGCGTGACGGCGGTGGCGAGTGACCATTGCAGAAGTCGACTCGAACAGCGTATCTTTGCCCTGCGTGCCCATTGCGCGGGTAACCCAAAGCGGAGAGCGAGGCCGCGATGGACATTGAGGAAAGAGCAGAGGGAGCAGCGGTCGTCGTCTCCCTCAATGGTAGGCTGGACGGAGTGACTGCGCCCGACCTGGAGGCCAGGATTACCGCGATTGTGGATCGCGGAGACGTCCGGGTGGCCCTGGATTGCGCGGAGATGGGCTACGTGAGCAGTTCCGGCCTGCGGGCATTGCTGGTCAGTGCGAGAAAGTGCCAGCAAGGCGGCGGAAAGCTGACCGTGGCCGCCCTGCAACCCGAGTGTCGATCGGTCATGGAAATGAGCGGTTTCCTCGCGATCATCGAGTGCCACGAAACGAGTGAGGACGCGCTCGCCGCACTCGCATGAGGCGCCGCTCTCGCACTCTCCAACCCTGACCCGACTTCGGAATTCGGTGCAATGCTGACATTCTACGAAGAGATCATGGTGCTCCTTCTCCACGACGAGAATGGCACCTTCCTGCCGGTAAGCGAGCACACGCTGAATCGCGCGCTCACTGGTGCGGTCCTCATGGACCTGGCGTTCGCGAACCGGATCGATACCGACCCAGAGCGGCTGGTGGTCATCAATCCCACGCCGACGGGCGATCCCTTACTCGACCGCGTGCTGGCCCGGATCGCAGGTGAGCAAGCAGCCGCCGACAGCCGGGCGTGGATCGAAACCCTCTCCGCCGAGGAGGCGTCCGCCAATCACGACGCGACGGTTCGGGCGACCGCCCTCGAAAAGCTGGTGGAACGCGGCGTCTTGCAGCGTCAGGAAGAAAAATTTCTTTGGGTCTTTCGCTCCCGTCGCTACCCAACCATCGACGGCAAGGTAGAGCAGGAGGCCAAGAAGCGAATCTCCGACGTGCTGTTCTCGGACGATATTCCCGACCCGCGTGATGTCGCCCTGATCTGCCTCGTCGATAGCTGCAACATCCTGCGGACCATCTACTCGAAGAGGGAGATCGACCGGGTCGAGCCGCGCATCGAGCAACTCCGCAAGATGGACCTGATCGGGCGCGAGATGGCCGGCGCCATCGCCGATATCGAGCGGGCCATCGCAATCGCGGCGGCGCACACGTTCTGATTTGGGGGACCGGTTCAAGCCGGCCCGAACTTACTTCAGCCGTCAGACGATGCTGCGCGCCGCACGAGTTCGCCGTGCCAGCGCTTACCCAAATCGAGTTTGAGCCCGAACTGATCCAGCGCCCTGGCGACGGTGTAGTCGACAATCTCGTCGATCGATCCCGGCTCGTTGTAGAAGGCCGGAACGGGGGGCAGGATCGTCACGCCCAGCCGCGCCAGCTTGAGCATGTTCTCCAGGTGAATGGCGCTGAGCGGCGTCTCGCGCACCATGAGGACGAGCGGCCGGCTTTCCTTGATCATGACGTCGGCCGCACGGTGGATCAGGTTCTCGCTGAGCCCGCAGGCGATCGCCGCGAGACTCCGTGCCGAGCATGGCGCGATTACCATGCCGTCGATGGCCGCCGAGCCCGATGACATTAGGGCAGCCATGTCGCCTGCACCGTAGTGATGGTCCACGAGCGCACGAAGGTCGTCGAGCCTCCGGCCGGTCTCGTGCTCGAGCGTCCGCTGCCCCCACTTGCTGACCACGAGGTGAGTCTCGACCGGAGTTTCCCGTAGCACCTCGAGCAGGCGCACGCCGTAGGTCGCGCCGCTCGCGCCGGTCACGCCGACGATCAGGCTCTTCACCATGTCAGCGCTCCGCGCTGGCGAGCCAGAGCGCGAGAAAGCGCCGGAGCCAGTCGTGCATCGACCGGTGATAACGCGCGTGATTGGCGCGCTGCACTGCCGCCGACTGTGCGCCGTTTCGTTCCAAGTCTTCGGGCGGTGGATTGCGGTCGAGCCAACGCCCCAGCACCGCGTCGTTGACTTCTGGATGGAACTGCACGCCCCAGGTCGTTGCCCCGTAGCGAAACGCCTGATTTTCGAACACGTCGCGCCGCGCGAGCCGCCGCGCGCCGGCGGGAAGCGTGAACGCCTCGCCGTGGCGGTGCGCTACGTTCAGCGTCCCGTCGAGAGCCAGGTCTTCGAGCGCACCGCCCACCGGCTCGATCGGGTAGTAGCCGAACTCGTAGAGTCCGTTCGGATCGGGCCCCACCGTCGCGCCGAGGGTCCGGGCCACCATCTGGCTGCCGAGGCAGATGCCGAGCAGCGGCACACCGGCCGCCATCACGCGAGGCATCCAATCGAGCTCTGCGCGCACGTAGTCGATGTGATCGTCGTTCGCGCTCTGCGGCCCCCCGAAGCTGACCACGCCGCCCAGCGATTCGACGTCTTGCGGAAACGGCTCGCCCTTATTGGCCCGAATGACCCGAGACGGACGTCCCGAGTCGGCGAGCAGATCGGGGATCGCGCCCACGTCGAAGGCCGTGACGTGGGTCACGAGCAGCACGGGAGCGGTTCCTAGGTCTGAGGTCATCGGTTCAGAGCGAGACGAGGACGCCGTTTTCGAGCGCGAGCCGCCGGTCCATGCGCTCCGCCAGCGCCATGTTGTGGGTGGCGACCAGCGCAGCCAGCCCGGTCGTCCGCACGATATCGAGGAGCGCCGCGAACACCGAGTCCGCAGTTTCGTGGTCGAGGTTACCCGTGGGCTCATCCGCAAGCAGCACCGCCGGTGCATTGGCGATGGCGCGCGCGATCGCCACGCGCTGCTGCTCACCGCCCGAGAGGCGAGAGGGCCGGTGCCCCTCGCGCGCATCGAGCCCGAGGCGGCCCAGCAGCTCCCGTGCTCGCTCCCGCGCGTGGCGCTTGGAGCGGCCCGCGATCATCTGCGGCAGCACCACGTTCTCCAGCGCCGAGAACTCGGCCAGCAGGTGGTGGAACTGATAGATAAAACCCAGTCGCTCGCGCCTGAGCCTGGTCCGGCGCCGGTCCGGCAGGCCGTCGCAACGCTCGCCTGCGATGGCGACTTCGCCGGCGCCCGGGCGCTCCAAGAGCCCCGCGATTTGCAGCAGGGTCGACTTGCCGGCCCCCGACGGCCCGACCAGCGCCACCATCTCTCCGGGCATGACCGAGAGCGAGGCGCCCTTCAACACCTCGATGGCGCTGCCGGCCTGATAGAAGGTCTGCACCACCTCGCGCAGCTCCAGGGAGGGTGCGCTGCTCGCAGCGGGGCTACTCATAACGGAGCGCCTCCACGGGATCGAGCCGCGCCGCCCGCCAGGCGGGGTAGATCGTGGCCAGGAACGAGAGGCCGATTGCCATCGCCGCCACGATCACCACCTCGGTCGGATCGGTCCGCGACGGGAGCTGGGAGAGAAAGCGGATCTCGGCCGGGAAGAGCGCCGCGTCGGTCATGCTTTCCAGCCAGACCCGGATGGTGTCGATATTGGCGGCGAAGGCGATGCCGCCTCCGACGCCGAGCACGGTCCCCGCCACCCCGATCGCCGCGCCATTCATGAAGAAGATGCGCAGAATCTGCCCGCGCGTCGCCCCCATGGTTCGCAGGATCGCGATGTCACGGCCCTTGTCCTTCACCACCATGATCAGCCCGGCGATGATATTGAAGGCGGCCACCAGCACGATCAGTGTCAAGATCACGAACATGACATTGCGCTCGACCTGGAGCGCATTGACGAACTGAGCGTTTGCCCGGCGCCAGTCGACGATCCACCCCTGCTTGTCCACGACCTGCTTTACCCCGGCCTCGACCTCGCGTATGCGCTCGGGATCGGCGACCGTCATTTCTATGGCGGTGACCACGCCCTTCTTCCGGAAATAGACCTGGGCAAGGTCGAGCGGCATGAAGACGAACGTGGCGTCGTACTCGAACATGCCGATGTCGAAGGTCGCCGCCACGGTGTAGGCGCGCGAGCGCGGCACGCTCCCCATCAAGGTGGACCGGCCTTCCGGCGAGAGCAGCGTGATCGAATCGCCGACACGGACGCCGAGCTTGCGGGCCATGCGGTTGCCGATCACGACGCCTTCGCCGGTGGCAAAATCGTCGAGCGTGCCCGCGACCACGTTCTCCTTCAGCAAGGGCCGCGCCTCAAGATGGGCTTCGCGCACGCCGCGCACCTGGCCGAAGGTGGCCTTGCCGTTCGCCGCCGCGATCACCTGCCCGGCGACGATAGGCGAGACGGTGACGATGCCATCCACCGCCTTGATGCGTCCCGCGAGCGTATCGAAGTCGGTGAAGCCGTCCTCGAAGGCATAGGTCGTCATGTGGCCGTTGAGGCCGAGAATCCGGGTCAGCAGCTCCTCGCGAAAGCCGTTCATCACCGACATTACGATGATGAGCGTGGCCACGCCGAGGAATATGCCGATCAGCGAGAAGGCCGCGATGACCGAGACGAGGCCTTCCTGCCGGCGGGCGCGCAGGTAGCGAAACGCGACGAGGCGTTCGAAGGCTGAGAACATGCGTGTCGGTCGCTAACCTTCTAGGGGCCGCCCCGCCACCGATTCGAACGAGAGCGCCTCGGCCTCGCGGCCGGCCCGTGCCTTCAGCGCCGCCGTGCCCGCCTTGACGCCGCGCGGGCCGATCGCGACCTGCCAGGGCAGCCCGATCAGCTCCATCTCAGCGAACTTGACGCCCGCTCGCTCGTCCCGGTCGTCGTAGAGCACCTCGACGCCCGACTCGACGAGGCGCTCATAGAGCGCTTCGCAGGCTTGGTCGCATGCCGCATCGCCCGCGCGCAGGTTGATCAGGCCCACCCCGAACGGGGCGGCGACCTCGGGCCAGATTATGCCGGCCTCGTCGTGGCTCGCCTCGATGATCGCGCCCGCGAGGCGCGAGACGCCGATCCCGTAGGAGCCCATTTCCACCGCGACCTCGGCGCCGTCCGGGTCGTTCACCGTGGCGCCCATGGCCTTCGAGTACTTGGTGCCGAAATAGAAGATGTGGCCGACCTCGATGCCGCGGCCCTGGTAGAGCGCATCCTCTGGCACCGGGCAGGCGGCGGGGTCGTGCTTGTCGTCGGTC
>JAPOPO010000056.1 GCA_026712885.1 Rhodospirillales bacterium
AAATATATCTGCGCCAGGATGGTGTGGCTGCTCGGGTCCCAGCTCGACGTGAAGGGCTCGGTCTGCCCCCACACGACGCTCTTTTTCCCCTGGCCCAGCGCCTTCTTGAAGAAAGGCGCCTGTCCGCCGAACGCGGCGATCGTGCCGGCTGCAGCGGTGCCTTTCAGGAAATTGCGCCGTGTCGTCTTGGTCATCGGTGTCTCCCCTGTACATCTCTATCGATAAGGGATGCTAATACAGCCTTGGCAGAAGTGTACAGCCCGACTATCGCCGTTGGTTGCCGGGCGCTTCCCGCCGACGATAGGATGCCCGAAAAGCCGGGAGGGAGTGGAATGGCGGTGGCTGAGGCACATGCGGAGGCAGCGGTGACGAGGGACGATCTCGCCGCCCGGCTCGCCGTGCATCCGCGCATCCGGCTCGCGCATCTGCCGACGCCGCTGGATCCCTGCCCCCGCCTTGCCGAGGCGATCGGCGTGCGCGCCCTCTACATCAAGCGGGACGATCTCACCGGACTGGCCTTCGGCGGCAACAAGACGCGCCACCTGGAATTCACCTTCGCCGAGATCCTGAAATCGGGCGCGGATACGGTGGTCGCGGGCGCCTACACGCAGTCCAACTGGTGCCGGCAGATCACGGCGGCGGCGTGCAAGAATGGCCTCGCGGTGTCGCTCGTGCTGATCCACGGCGTCAAGGGGCCGAGGGTGCAGGGCAATCTGCTGCTGGACCGCCTAATGGGCGCGGACGTGACCGTGGTCGACATCGACAGCATGGAAAAGATCCAGCCGTTACTCGACGAGAAGGCCTGTGCGCTCGAAGCGGCCGGCCGGAAGCCCTTCGTGATCGCGCCCTTCGCCCTCGACCAGCAGGTGCTCGCAGCACTTGGCTACGTTGGCACGGCGATCGAGCTGGACGCCCAGTTCGAGGAGGCAGGGATCGACCCCACCCAGGTCTTCATTTGCGGCGCCAACAATACGCCGGCGGGTCTGATCACGGGCCTGCGCGCGCTGGGCCGCCGGGCACGCGTGGCGGCGATCAGCCCGATCCGCTGGGAAGAGCCCAGGGAGCTCGACATTGCACGGGTCGCCACCGCAACGGCCCGCGCGCTCGACTTCAATCTCGCGATCGACCCCGCCGACTTCGTCACCGACGAGGACCATATCGGCGAGGACTACGGCGTGCTCTCGCCGGAGGCCCGCGCCGCCGTCAAGCTCGTGGCCGAGACCGAGGGCATCTTTCTCGACCCCGTCTATTCCGGCAAAGCCATGGCCGGCCTCTTCGATCATGTGAAGCGCGGCGCAGTGGGCGCGGACGAGACGGTGGTCTTCGTTCACACCGGCGGCATGCCGGCGCTCTTCGCTTACGCCGAGGACCTGATCGATGACGGCTGAGGCAACGCCGCTGGAGCGCACGCCTGAGAGCGCCGACGACGAGGCGCTGCGGCAGCGGATCGCGGCGCTGGAGCGGGCCCTGGCCGAGGCCAGGCGCGCCCGGGACGTGGGCCGCACCTCGGAGGACAGGTTCCGCTCCCTCTTCGACATGAGCCGGGACGGGATCGTGTTCGTCGATCTCGAGG
>JAPOPO010000055.1 GCA_026712885.1 Rhodospirillales bacterium
CGGGGTCGAGCGCCCGGCCATGCTGAAGTACGGCATTCCCGACCTGCGCAGCTTCTTCGACGCCGACCTGCGCTGGCTGCGCCACTACGGCTTTGCGCCGTTTGATGTGCCGAGCCTGGCGGCGGGGCTGAGCGCGTGAAGTTCACCCTCTCTTGGCTGAAGACGCATCTGGAGACGGATGCGTCGCTCGACGATATCGCGGCCAAGCTCACCGCCATCGGGCTCGAGGTGGAGGGGGTCCGCCGGCCGGGCGACGATCTCGCGCCTTTCACGGTCGCCTACGTGGTGGAGGCGCGGCAGCATCCGAACGCCGACAAGCTCAGGCTCTGCACGGTCGATACGGGTAAGTACCAAGTCGAGGTGGTCTGCGGCGCGCCCAACGCGCGCACAGGCATGAAGGGCGTCTTCGCCCCGCCCGGCACCACCATCCCCGGCACCGGCGTCGTGCTCAAGAAGGCGAAGATCCGGGGCGTCGAGAGCTGTGGCATGCTTTGCTCCGAGCGTGAGATGGGCCTGAGCGACGAGCACGAGGGGATCATCGAGCTCGACCCAGACGCCCCGGTGGGCGCGCCCTTCGCTGATGTGATTGGCCTGGACGATCCGCTCTTCGATATCGCGATCACGCCCAACCGGGCCGATTGCCTCGGCGTCTACGGCGTCGCGCGCGACCTGGCGGCCGCCGGGCTCGGCCGCCTCAAGAGTGCCGGCATCGAGCCCGTCGCCGGCACGTTCGCGAGCCCCATCGACGTGATCCTCGACTTCCCCGTCGACGGGCCGAGCCCTTGCCCGCTCTTCCTCGGCCGCTTCATCCGGGGCGTGCGCAACTGCGAGAGCCCGCGCTGGCTCAAGGACAGGCTCTCCTCGGTCGGCCTGCGCCCGATCTCCGCGCTGGTCGATCTCACCAACTTCCTGACCATCGACCGCAACCGCCCGGTGCACGTCTTCGATGCCGGCAAGGTGAAGGGCGATATCTGGCTCCGCCTCGGCCAGGGCGGCGCGACGTTCGCCGCGCTCAACGGCAAGGAGTACGTGCTCGACGACGTCATGACCGGGATCGGCGACGAGAGCGGCGTGATCAGCCTCGCCGGCGTGATGGGCGGCGAGCCAACAGGATGCACGATGGAGACGACGGATGTTTTCATCGAGATCGCGCTCTTCGACCCCGTCCGCACCGCTGCGACCGGGCGCACCTTCAACCTGGAGAGCGACGCCCGCTACCGCTTCGAGCGCGGCGTCGACCCGGCCTTCGCAGGGCCCGGCATGGAGTTGATGACGCGGCTCGTGATGGAGCTTTGCGGCGGCGAGGCGAGCGAAATCGTGGTCGCAGGCGCGGAACCTGCGTGGCGGCGGGAGATCGCCTTTCGCCCCTCCAGGGTAAAGGCGCTCGGCGGCGTCGACTGCGCGCAAGACGACTCGCTAGGGATTCTCACGGCTCTGGGTTTCGGCTGCGAAGAGAAGGAAGCAGATCCGGTCGCGGTCCGGCCACCGTCATGGCGCGGCGACATCCTTGGCGAGGCGGACCTCGTGGAGGAGGTGCTGCGGATAGCGGGCTTCGACCAGATCCCAGCAGTCTCCCTCAGCCCGACGGCGGCTGAGAGGGCGCGGCCGGCGCTCTCGCCGACGCGCCGCCGGCTCGGTGCCGTGCGCCGCTCGCTCACGGCACGCGGCATGTTCGAGGTGGTTACCTGGTCGTTCATGCCGCGCCAGCACGCGGCGCTCTTCGGCGATGCGCCCGACGCGCTGGTGCTGGCGAACCCGATCAACGCCGAGCTCGATGCCATGCGCCCCTCGATCCTGTCCAATCTGAACGAGGCCTGCCGGCGCAACGCGGACCGCGGTTTCGCGGGCGCAGCACTCTTCGAGACGGGGCCGGTCTACAGCGGCACGGCGCCGGAAGAGCAGCGGACGGTCGTCGCAGGCGTGCGGGCGGCGGCGGCGGTGCCGCGCAACTGGCACGGGCCGGAGCGGCAGGTGGACCCCTTCGATGCCAAGGCCGACGCGCTCGCCGCGCTCAGCGCTGCCGGCGTTTCACTCGGCA
>JAPOPO010000330.1 GCA_026712885.1 Rhodospirillales bacterium
GTCTGGGCACCCGAAACCAGGTTCGCCATCTGGCTGGAGATCGAGCGCCATGCGCTCGATGCGCAAGTATCGCTCGGGCAGGCGCCGCAGGCGGCGGCCGACGCGCTCGCGCGCGCCATTGCCGAGCACGAGGAGGCGCTGGTCGATCCCGCGAAGATCGACGCGATCGAGCGCGAGACCCGGCACGACGTGATCGCCTTCCTCACCAACCTCGCGAACCACATGGGGCCGGAGGCGCGCTTCGTCCACCAGGGCCTGACCTCCTCCGACGTTCTGGACACCTGCTTCGCGGTGCAGCTCGACCGGGCCGGCGCCTTGCTGGCGGAGGGCGTCGCGGCCGTGGCCGCAGCGCTGGAACGCCGCGCCTTCGAGCACAAGGACACGCTCTGCGTCGGCCGGAGCCACGGCGTCCACGCCGAGCCCACGAGCTTCGGGCTCAAGCTCGCCGGCCACCATGCCGAGTTCGCGCGCGCCGGGGAGCGGCTGAAGGCGGCGCGCCGCGAAATCGCCACCTGCGCCATCTCGGGCCCGGTCGGCACCTTCGCGAGCGTGGATCCTGCAGTCGAGGCGCATGTCGCGGAGCGGATGGGGCTCGCGCCGGAGCCGGTCTCGACCCAGGTGATTCCGCGCGATCGCCACGCCATGTACTTCGCTGTGCTCGGCGTCATTGCGGGTGCCATCGAGCGGCTGGCGGTTGAGATCCGGCACCTGCAGCGAAGCGAGGTGGGGGAGGCGGCCGAGGCCTTCGGCAAGGGCCAAAAGGGCTCGTCGGCCATGCCCCACAAGAAGAACCCCATCCTCACCGAGAACCTGACCGGCCTCGCCCGTATCGTGCGCGCGGCCGTGGTGCCGGCGCTGGAGAACATCGCGCTCTGGCACGAGCGCGACATCAGCCACTCGGCGGTCGAGCGCGTGTTCGCGCCCGATGCGACCGTCGCGCTGGACTTCGCGCTAACGCGGCTCGCCGGCGTCGTCGATGGCCTCGTGGTCGACGAGGCGGCCATGCGCCGCAATCTCGAAAGCCGCGGCGGGCTGGTCTACAGCCAGCGTGTCCTGCTGGCGCTGATCGAGCGCGGCATGTCGCGCGAGGAAGCTTACGCCATAGTTCAAGAGATCGCTCTAAACGTTTGGGAAGGCGCCGGTAACTTCGAGTCTGCCCTGGCTGCAGACGCACGGGTCACTGCGGTGCTGGATCGCCCGGAACTCGCCGCGCTGTTCGAGCCCGAGCCTTATCTAAAGCACGTCGATACCATTTTCGCCCGCGTGTTCGGGCGGACGGAGTGAACGACCGACAATAGAAGGGAGTGGACGGTCATGATCGAGATGCAGGACCACATCGCCGTAATTACCGGTGCCGGCAGCGGCTTCGGCGAGGCCACCGCGTATCGGCTCGCGCGCGAGGGCATGCCGATCTTCTGCCAGGACATCAACGAGGAGAACGCGCAGCGCACAGCCGCCAAGGTGCGCGAAGGCAACGGCCGGGCCGACGCGATCGGCGGCGATGTCTCGAGCGAGGCCGACGTGAAGGCCATGTTCGCCGCCTGCCGCAACGCCTTCGGCGACTGCACGCTGCTCTTCGCTAATGCCGGCTACGCTCGACTCTCGCCCTTCGTCGAGATGAGCGTCGAGGAGTTCGACCGCATGGTGGCGGTGCTGCTGCGCGGCGTATTCCTCTGCGACCGCGAGGCGCTCGGCCCGATGCTGGAGAAGGGCGAGGGCGTGATCATCAACACCGCCTCGCAGCTCGGCCACAAGGGCGCCAATGAAATGGCCCACTACGCGGCGGCGAAGGCCGGCGTCATCGGGCTCACGAAGTCGCTGGCGCTGGAAGTTTCGAGCCGGGGCGTGCGGGTCAACGCCATCGGCCCCGGCCCCTGCAACACGCCGATCCTCGACGACATCTCCGAGGAGTGGAAGCAGGCGAAGGCCGCCGAGCTGCCGCTCGGGCGTTTCGGCGAAGCGTGGGAGATCGCCGAGACCGTGGCCTTCCTCGCCGGCCCCGGCGGGGCCATCTACGCCGGCCAGACCCTTGGGCCCAACTCGGGCGACGTGATGCTGTGAGCGGTGCCTTGCCGCGACCGAGCGCCCGCCTTACGCGCCGTCGCCCTTCCGGTCCGGCGGCGGCGCGGCGGACGTTCGTTCGTGCTTCTGGCGCTTGCGCCGGCGCAGGTCCTCCCGCAGCGCAGCGGCGAGCCGCGCCTCGCGCTCCGGCCCTTTACCTGAACCGGGGGCGGCGGCTTCTCCCTTTCGCCGGTCTGTCGACATGACCCCTGCTAACCTA
>JAPOPO010000343.1 GCA_026712885.1 Rhodospirillales bacterium
CAACCTGTTGATCGGAAAGCGGGATCGGATAGTCGCCGGAGAAGCAGGCGTCGCAGTAGCGCGGACGCGCCGGGTCGCGCCCCGGCTCGCCCATCGCCCGGTAGAGCCCGTCGATCGTGATGAAGGCGAGGCTGTCGACTCCGATGGAACGCGCCATGGCGTCCACGTCGTGACGCGCAGCGAGGAGTTTCTCGCGCGCCGGTGTATCGACGCCGTAGAAGCAGGAATGGGCGGTCGGCGGGCTCGCGATCCGCATGTGGACCGTTGCCGCGCCTGCCGCGCGCACCATCTCCACGATCTTGGTCGAGGTGGTGCCGCGCACGATGCTGTCGTCGACGAGCACCACCCGCCGACCCTCGATGAGGCGGCTGTTGGCGTTGTGCTTGAGCTTGACGCCGAGGTGCCTGATCCGGTCGGTCGGCTCGATGAAGGTGCGTCCGACATAGTGGTTGCGAATGATGCCGAGCTCGAAGGGGAGATCGGCTTGTGCGGCATAGCCAATCGCCGCCGGCACGCCGGAATCGGGCACCGGCACCACCACGTCTGCCGGTGCCGGCGCCTCGCGGGCGAGTTCGGCGCCGATGCGGCGCCTGGCCTCGTACACCCCGATCCCTTCGGAGACGCTGTCGGGCCGCGCAAAGTAGATGTACTCGAAGATGCAGAAGCGCTGCTCAGTGGGGCGGAACGGCTTGATGCTCTCCACGCCCGCTTTCGAGATGATGACCAGCTCGCCCGGCTCGATATCGCGCACGAACTGGGCGCCGATAATGTCGAAGGCCACCGTCTCCGACGCCAGGATCATGGCGCCGTCGAGCCGGCCCAGCACCAGTGGGCGCACGCCGAAGGGGTCGCGTATGCCGATCAGCGAGTCCTTGGTCAGCGCCACCAGCGAATAGGCACCGTGCACCCGGCCCAGCGCCTCGACAATGCGCTCGACCACGCGCACACGGTGGCTGATGGCGATGAGGTGGACGATCACTTCGGTGTCGGAGGTGGAGTGGAAGATGCAGCCGCGGGAGACGAGATCGGCGCGGAGCGAGAGCGCGTTGGTGAGGTTGCCGTTGTGCGCGATGCTGAGCCCGCCGAAGGCAAGGTCGGCGAAGAGCGGTTGGATGTTGCGCACTTCGGGCGCGCCCTGCGTGGAATAGCGATTGTGGCCGATTGCCGCATGTCCCTCCAGCGCGTCGATCACTTCCCCCGAAGAGAAGATATCGCCGACCCGGCCGAGCGCTCGGTGCGAGTGGAAAAGCGTGCCGTCAGAGCTGACGATTCCGGCCGATTCCTGCCCCCGGTGCTGCAGCGCGTGCAGGCCGAGCGCCGCATGGGCAGCGGCGTCGGGGTGCCCGAAGATGCCGAAGACCCCGCACTCTTCCCGCAGCTTGTCGTCGTCAGCCGCGCCGCCCGTCCAGGGTGCCGCCATCACTCGACGCTCTCGCTCAGGCCGTCGAGCTGGTTCCGCTCGCGGTCGCTGTAGCCGGTCTCGCCGTCCTCGTCGCTTCGCTCGGGGGGCACGGGCTCGGTCAGCTCCTTCACGCTTCGCTCGCGGCCATCCTCGAAGGTCTCCTCGATGCGTCGGGTGCCTTCCTCGGCAACCTCTTCCGGGACCACCTCGCGCAGCGCGACCACGCCTTGCTTGATATACGGCAAGGTCTTGGCCTCGTCGACCCAGGGTGGCCAGTCGCTTTGCGGCACCACTGAGCCGAACAGCATGTAGGCGATACAGACCAGAGCCGCACCGCGCAGGATGCCGAAAATGAACCCGAGAGTGCGGTCCAGCGCCCCGCCGCGGCTGCGCTGGATGCGGCCGGAGATGATCTGGTTGATGATGGTGAGGATCACCAGCACGACGACAAAGACCACAACGCCTGCGACGACATCGGCGATCAGCATGGAATCCGGAATCAGGTCGCGGGCGATGGGTCGCGTATGGGGAAACGCGAAAAAGGTCGCGATACCCGCGCCGACCCAGGCACCGATGCCGAGAATCTCCCGCGCGGCACCTCGGCCGAAGGCGAGCAGCGCCGAGATCACGATGATCAGCGCCACCAGGATGTCGATCAGGTTGACCGGCAGGTCTTCCATTCTGCCTCGATCGTCAGTCCGCGAGCCCCGCCGCCGGGGGGAAGAGCGCCACCAGGTCGCGCACATGGGTGAGCCGCCGGACCGTGATTCCCTGGCCCTCTCCCTCGCCTCCCTTCGCGCGGTCCGGCACCGGTGCAAGCGCATGGGTAAAGCCGAGCTTCGCAGCCTCCTTGAGGCGCGCTTCGCCCTGACTCACCGGCCGGACCTCACCGGCGAGGCCCACTTCGCCGAAGATGACCGCGCCGTGATCGAGCGCACGGTCCGCCGCCGATGAGGCGAGCGCGGCGGCAACCGCGAGGTCGGCTGCAGGCTCTGTAATGCGTAAGCCGCCGGCAACGTTGAGGTAGACGTCACAGACGCTGAGCCGGAGTCCCGCGCGCGCCTCCAGCACCGCGAGCACCATGGCGAGCCGGCCTGCGTCCCAGCCCACCACGGTGCGCCGCGGTGAGCCTGCCGGCCCCGGCGCTACCAGGGCCTGAATCTCGACCAGGACCGGACGCGAGCCCTCGACCCCGGCGAACACCGCAGCCCCTGGCACCGGGCCCCGTTCGGGATCGACGAACAGGCTGGAGGGGTTGGGAATTTCCACGAGGCCGCGATCGGTCATCTCGAAGACGCCGATCTCGTCGGTCGGCCCGAAGCGGTTCTTGATGGCGCGCACGATACGGAACTGGTGGCCGCGCTCGCCCTCGAAGTAGAGCACGCAGTCGACCATGTGCTCCAGCACGCGGGGGCCCGCGATCTGCCCTTCCTTGGTGACGTGGCCGACGAGCACGAGGACAGTGCCGGTACGCTTGGCAAGCCGGATCAGCTCCTGGGCGGAGCCCCGCACCTGTGCGACCGTCCCCGGCGCCGAATCCAGGGTGTCGAGGTACATGGTCTGGATCGAATCGATCACCACCATGTCGGGCGGTGTCTCGTCCTCGACGCTCGTCGCGATATCGCGCACGTCGATGGCCGCCGCGAGCCCCACCGGTGCGCCAGCGAGGCCGAGCCGGGCGGCGCGCATGCGAATCTGCTCCAGGCCCTCTTCGCCCGAAATGTAGGCAATCCGCCCGCCGCGCCCGGCCAAGGCGGCCGCCGCCTGCAGCAGGAGCGTCGACTTGCCGATGCCCGGATCGCCGGCCAGCAGGACCACCGATCCCGGCACGAAGCCACCGCCCACGACGCGGTCGATCTCACCGATGCCGCAGGGCCGGCGGGCGAGCACGCGACCCGGCCCGTCGAGGGGCAGAAAATCGATGACCCGCCCCTTGCCGCTGTCGAGGCCGCGTGGTGTCGCGGTGCGCGGCACCTCTTCGGAGAGGCTGTTCCATGCGCCGCATGCGTCACAGCGGCCGGCCCAGCGCGGCCGGGCGGCGCCACAGTCGCTGCAGACAAAGCGTTTCTCCGCCCGTGCCATGGCGTCTGTTACCCGGCCCGCGTTGCCGGCAGCACGGGTACCACGCGCCGTTCAGCCGACGGCGGCATGGGCAACCGCGAGCTGAATCGGGCCCTCCGCCCGACCGTTGATGAATTGCTCGACATGCGCATTCCCGCTGCTGTCGATCTCGGCGGCGGGCCCCTGCCAGATGATCGTGCCGTCGTGGATCATGGCGATCCGGTCGGCGATCTTGCGTGCGCTCGTCATGTCGTGGGTGATAGTGAGCGCGGTCGCACCGAGCTCGTGGGTGCAGGCCACGATCAGGTCGTTGATGACATCGGCCATGATCGGGTCGAGCCCCGTCGTTGGCTCGTCGAACAGAATGATTTCGGGCTTCATGGCGATGGCGCGGGCGAGCCCGACCCGCTTGCGCATCCCGCCGGAAAGCGCGGCGGGGTAGAGATCGGCCGAGTCGGCGTCAAGACCTACCTGGGCCATAGTCTCTATGGCGACCCCGCGGGCCTGCCTGCGAGGCATGCCCTGCGCCTGAATCAGGCCGAAGGCGACGTTCTCCCAAACAGGCAGGCTGTCGAAGAGCGCCGCGTTCTGGAACAGCATGCCGATCTTGCGCATGGCGCCCTCGCGCGCCGTGCGGTTGCGGGAGGTCTCCTCGCCGTCGATGGTCACGCTGCCGGCGTCGGGGCGCAGCAGGCCGAGCAGGCACTTGAGCATGACCGATTTGCCGACGCCGGAGCAGCCGATCACCACCACCGATTCGCCTGTTCCGATTTCGAGGTCGAGGCCGTCGAGCACGACCGTGCCGCCGAAGACCTTGCACAGACCGCGCAGGGCAATCTTGGGTTGGTTCGCGCCTGGGCCGGTGCGGGCGTCCGCGAGCGCGCTCATTGGGCGAAGAACGCCTCGGTGATGAGGTAGTTGAAGATCAGCACCAGGATGGCGCCGGTCACCACGGCGTTGGTGGTGGCCTTGCCCACGCCCTGGGCGCCACCCTTCGAGTAGAAGCCGTGGTAGCAGCCCATCAGTGCGATCAGGTATCCGAAGACGGCGGCTTTGACGACGCCCGAAGCCACGTCCATTACTTCCAGATATTCGAGGGTGTTGTTGATATAGGCATCCGGATTGAAGCCGAGCTTGAAG
>JAPOPO010000179.1 GCA_026712885.1 Rhodospirillales bacterium
GAGCCGCTGCACTGCCGCATTGGGCGCGTCGATGACGGCGCCGAGGTTGCGGCCCGCGCCCACGCGCTCCAGCGCTGCCACCATCTCGCCCGCCGTCGCCGAGAAGGAGGGCAGGTTGATGGTGCGGTCGTCGCCGAGTGCCGCGCTCGGCACCTCGTGCAGGGCGACCAGGCTTTCCACGATCGTGCGGTAGCCGCCGAGGACGATGCGCGTATCCCGGCCGACCGGGAGCTCGTGGTCGATGCCGGCAAGCGGCTCGCGGAAGAGGCCGCTGGCAAAACCGGAAGCCGCCTTGTTGGGCTTGCCCGGGCGCACGATCACGGTGGGCGGTCTGCCGCCGCGGCCATCCAGCCAGCCCTTGCGGGTGTAGTCGGCCACCAGGTGCTCGTTGATGACCTTGGTGACGCCGTAGGTGCCCTGCGGCGTGATCTTGGTCGCATCCGTGACGGTTTCGGGGAGCCCGCTGCCGCCATAGACCGCGATGCTGCTGGTGAAGACGAGGCGCGGCAGCCCCGGGGCGGCGCGGCAGGCGTCGAGGACGTTGAGGCCGCCGGTCAGGTTCACGGCAAGCGCGAGGTCGAAGTCCTGCTCGGCACCGGCGGAGACCACCGAGGCGAAGTGGAAGACCGAGAGCGAGTCGCCCGCGATGAGCGCGCGCACCGTCTCGCCGTCGGAGACATCGCCTGCGGCCAGCTTGACCCGCTCATCGTCGAGGCCGGCCGGCGCCTGCTCGGGCACGACGGCGTCGAAGAGGGTCATTTCGTCGATCGGCTCCTGCTCGCCGGAGGCGCCGGTCAGCGTTCCCCGGTCAAGCAGCGCCCGCGCGAGGCGCTGCCCGAGAAAGCCCAGTCCGCCCGTAATCACCACCTTCATGCGTGCTCTCCGTCCGCTCGGTCTCGTTCGTGCCCAACATATCCTATTGGCAGGGCGTGCCGGTATGCGGATGATAGCCGTCCGGACTATGCTGCCCGCTGCGCAACTGTGCGGCGGGGCAAGGAAGCACGGAGGGACGACGGGGGCCGGAATGACCACAGCGGCGGCGCTTGGGCCGAACGAGTCTCTGATCGATGAACGCGAATCGCGGGCCCGCCTGATCACGCCCGCCCTGGTGCTCGATCTCGACGCGATGGAGCGCAACATCGCGACCATGGCGGCCTACGCGGCGGACCACGGCGTTGCCGTTCGTCCCCACGCGAAGACCCACAAGAGCGTGCAGATCGCGCGCCGCCAACTGGAGGCCGGCGCGCTCGGCATCTGTTGCGCGACGCTCGGCGAGGCCGAGGCGCTGGCGGCAGGCGGAGTCGAGGGGTTGCTCATCACCTCGCCCATCGTGGCGCCCGCCAAGATCAACCGCCTCATGGCGCTCCGCCGGGACCATGAGTCGCTCATGGTGTCGGCAGACGACATGGATAACCTGCGCGCGCTGGAGGGCGCTGCCGCGGCGTCCGGGTTCGTGCTGGACGTGGTGATCGATGTCGATGTCGGGCTGCATCGCACCGGCACCCGCGATGCGGAGGCGGCGGCGGCGCTGGCGGAGGTCGCGGACGCGAGCGAGAGCCTGCGATTCTGCGGGCTTCAGGGCTATGCCGGCCACGTCCAGCACATCGAGGATTTCGGCGACCGGCGCACGACCTCCCACGGCGATCTCGCGCCGCTCCGCGAGGCCCGCGACCGCCTTATCGCGCAGGGCGTCGAGGTGCCGATCGTCACAGGCGCCGGCACCGGCACCCACGACATCGACACGGAAATCGGGCTGATGACCGAGCTCCAGGTCGGCTCCTACGTGGTGATGGATGTCGAGTATCTCGACGTTCAGGCGCGGGACGGTGGGGACTGGCGCTTCGAACCCGCACTCTTCGTCCGCTCGACGGTGGTCTCGGCAAGCCACGACGGCAGCGCGACCATGGATGCCGGCCTCAAGTGCTTCGCCACAGACGGGCCGCTGCCGCGCTTCCACACCGGCGTGCCCATCGGGGCGCACTACGAGCATTTCGGCGACGAGCACGGGCGCATCGTCTTCGCCAGCGCCAACGAGCGGCTCAAGATCGGCGCGGCGCTGGAATGCATCGTGCCGCACTGCGACCCCACCGTGAACCTCTACGACCACTACCACTGCGTGCGCGGCGAGGCTCTGGTCGACATCTGGCCAATCGAGGCCCGCGGCCGCCACTAGAGAAGAGCCATGGCGTCGATCACGTTGTCAGGTTTGACGAAGCGATTTGGTTCATTGACGGCAGTGTCGTCACTTGATCTTGAGATCAGGGACAAGGAGTTTGTGGCATTGCTTGGTCCGTCGGGCTGCGGCAAGACCACGACGATGA
>JAPOPO010000053.1 GCA_026712885.1 Rhodospirillales bacterium
TCGTCCGCCAGTCCGAGCCGATGAAGATCGGCAAGCACGAATGGCGGCTCACCCTCTACCGCTCCCCGCATCACGAGCACCCGCTGATCGGCTACGAATGGCGCCGCGCCGACGGCGCGCCCATCCGCCGCACGTGCCCCGGAGGCCCGTACTGGCTCGACGGCTCCACCTGGATGCGCGACCGGGACTGGCCCTCCTACAACCACAACGACGGAGAGTGGGGCGGTATGCCGCGCACGCTGCGCACCCTGTGGGAACGGTGCCCGTGGGCGCACACGCGTGAGACCCGCCCGGCCTGAAGATCTCCGACGAAACCGCGCACCCTCGCCGCTGGCTGCACGGTCGCCGTCTCTCGCCGGCGAAAGTGGCGAATTGAGCACTCCGGGGCGACGGGCCGGGGACCGTCGAGAGAGTCGGTCGCCGCCCGTCCTCCTCCCATCGCGGAGACATCCGCGACCCGCGACGGCCACACGGCCTCGCCCCGGCTCCTCCCGAGCGGCGGACGCCGATCCCGATCCGACGCCAATGAGGAAATTGCAATGGACCCACGAACCGACATCGTCGACGTCGCGGCGCTGCTGGTCGCCGCGCGCACCGTCGTGGCCGATCCCGCGCGCTGGTGCGCGTACCCGCACGCGCTGGATGCGAACGGGCACAGCTGCGAGGGGCGGTCGAACAACGCCGTCTGCTGGGGCGCCGCCGGCGCCCTCGACCGCGCGGCCGCCGACGCAGAGGCCGGCGAGCACGACATCGCCGAGGCGCGCCGGCAACTGAACGAGGGCGCTCTCCGCGTCGCGAGCGGCTGGACCGGCACGGCCTGGCTTCTGGATCCCAAGGCCGCCCACGCCATGACCGTGGCCAGTTTCCACGAGGCGATCGATGCCATGCCCAGGCCGGAAGCGCCCGGCGCTGTCGATATCCTCGCAATCGCCCGCACCCTGATCGCCCGTCCCGACCGCTGGGCGCAGGGCGCCATCGCCCTCGACAGGAACGGCCGGGCGCTCACCACCTTCGACGGCGGCTGCCGCTTCTGCGCCGCGGGCGCGGTCGGCCTCGCCGCCCATGTGCTGGGCGCGGACGACGACGCCCGCCGCCGCATCGGCCCGGCCGTCGATCATGCGGGCCGCCTGCTCGACTGCTCCGCCTACCAGCTCGGCGAGTTCGAGAGCTACATCGGCCTCAACGAGCACGACAGCCACGCGCAAGTCGTCGCCATGTTCGACCACGCCCTCGGCATGGCGCGCACGGACGTCGCTCCAGGCCCGGAGGAATCGTGACCAAGACCGCCACCGATCCCACCCCGCGCGACCTCCTCGTCGAGGCCCGCACACTGATCGCCCGGCCCGAGGCCTGGACGCAGGGCGCCGCCGCGCGCGACGCCGATGGTGAGCCCGTCGGCGTCGAGCACGAGGACGCCGTCTCCTGGTGCGCCACCGGCGCGCTCAACTGCGCCATGTACCGCCACGTCGACTCGCTCGAGGTCCCGCCGCCCCTGCAGCGCGCTCGCGAGCGCGCCGGAACCATCCTCACCGACACCGTGCGGGCGCTCTCCCTCGGCCACTACACGGAGGCCACGACCTACAACGATGCGACCAATCACGGCTGCATCGTCCATGCCTTCGACATCGCCATCGCCGACGCCGACAGGCTTTGCGGCAAGCACTCGAATGGCCGCGCCAGGGGCGCGGAGTACGCTCGATGACCGCCACCGCCCGTCTTCCGCGCACGATCCGGAATCCATACCGCGTGCCGCGTCCGGCGGTCATCAGCTTCTCCGGCGGCCGCACCTCGGCATTCATGCTGAAGAAGA
>JAPOPO010000116.1 GCA_026712885.1 Rhodospirillales bacterium
AATCTCGAGTGAATCGGTTCAAAAACCGCATACCTACGCCGATCCCTGGAAGGCAATCGGCATTAATCCCTTCTCGGCATTACCATAGTAATCTGGAGCTCCAGATTACTACGGCGGTCGCAACGTCGAATCCAAGCGCCGCACCGCCCTAAGGAGCACCCGAAAGCGCCAGCAGTCGCGGCGCGAGTCCTCGCTCTGCCTCCGTTGCGGGAAGTTGCCGCCGGTGGAGAGCGGATCGAGCTGCGCGCCGTGTCTTGAGAACCGCCGGCTGGCCGACCGGCAGACTTATTTCGAACGCCGCGCAAAGGGACGATGTACACGCTGCGGCACGGGCACGTTCGAGGGCGCGCCGGTGTGCGGGCCGTGCACGGTGCTGCAAGCCCGGTACGAGGAGAAGAAACGGGAGACCGCGCGGCGCCGCTACGCCGAACGGCGCGCCGCCTGGATCTGCACTCACTGCGGCAGCCGGCCGTCTTTCGGCGCCGCCCGTTGCGACGCCTGCGCGAAGCGGGCCTGGGAGCGCTCCGGGCAGGTGAAAGCACCGCCGGTCTATCCGCCGAGCTTCACCGTCGTCGAGCGCGGCACGCAAATTAACCACGGGACGTGGGATTCGTGGGAGGACGTGGCCATCGCGCTGTCCTTCGCGCGGCTCTCGCTGGAGGACGTCGACGTGCTGATCGACCACGCCCCCATGCACCCCACCTGCAACATGTTCGGCTGAACGCGCATCCATGGATGCGGCGCCGGCCGATGTCAGGACCGCCCCGGCCAGCTTCGCCACCTGGGCGCGCCCGACACGCAGGTCCTTCGCCACCGCGGCCGGACTCGCGACCGCGGCCAGCGCCGCGCGCGCCAGCCGTTGCTGCCCGACCGTCAGCGCCGACTCCACGCGCGGTGGGCTGCCCCGCCCGGGCTTGCGTTGGCGGGCCCGCGCTTTCCCCTCGGTTGCCGCCTGCGGTGGCGGCTCCTCCAAACCGCGTCGACGCGATTCGCGTTCCACGCCCTCGCGCAGTTGCCTGAGCTTGTCGTCGTTCAGCTCCTTCAGGAACGCGTCGAGATCCAGCGTCCCCTCCTGCGTGCCGAACCGCCGCGCCGGGTGCACGGCCGTGTCGGCCGCCAACCGCTGCCCGGCCGGACACCGGCTGCGCCGGTTCCGATCGGCTCTCCCCGGTCCACTCCCGGATTCTCCCCTGACCATCCGGTGACCGTGTCACAAAGCACTGCGTGCGGCAAGCACGGCTCGCGGCACGCACGGCGCATGTCGCCTGTGGCGTGCAACTCCCGCTGCCTGCCAGGCCTGCCGTCTGCAAGGCCTGCTGCCCCCCCGCCCTGCCGCCCGCAGGGCCTGCTGCCGGCAGGGCGGGTGGGGTCCCGCGTTGGAGATCGGCGCGGCGGGGGCGAGCGCCCCGGGCGGAGAGAGAGTTCCTGCTCCGGGGTATTTCCACACCGACCGGGGAGAATCCGATGTTCCTGCATTCCTGTCCACTGGCCGACCGCGCGCCGCTTGACTTCAACACGCCGTCCCGAAACGAATCCGTCGCCGACGCGCTTGAGTCCGATCCCGCGCAATCACGGGACTCGCGCGCGGCCGCGCCCGAATCGCTGCTCGCAGAGCTGGGGCTCTCGGACCACCTCGCAAGGGCCATCGTCGCGGAGCGGTCCGGCCCCGGCGCCTGGGAGTGAAGGAGGCTTGAAGAGAAGTGAACCGGGCCGGATCGAGAGAGACGGTTTCCGGTTCGTTCAACCATTGTCATAAACCGAAACGTAAGGAGATCAACCATGTTTG
>JAPOPO010000052.1 GCA_026712885.1 Rhodospirillales bacterium
ACGACCCGGGGGATGCGGAACCTTCGCAGCCAGTTCGCGAAGACGGTCCTGGTCGTCGACGAAAGCTCGCTTGCTTCGAGCGAACAGATGCGTGGCCTGCTCCGTGCCGCAACCGGGCTCCGCCTCGCCCACGTCGTCCTGGTCGGCGACGAGAAGCAGCTCGGCGCCGTCGAGGCCGGGAAGCCCTTCGCGCAGCTCCGGCAGACGGGCATGCAGACCGTCGTCATGGACGAGATCGTCCGCCAGCGCGACGCCGAACTGAAAGAGGCGGTGCGCGCCTCCCTCGCGCGCGAGGTGCAGACGGCGTTCGCGAAGCTGGGCGGACACATCGCGCAGGTAGACCCGGACGCGCTCGGCGCCCACGTTTCGGCACGCTGGCTCGACCTCTCGCCCGAACAGCGCGCGGCGACCGGCGTGACCGCGCCGACACGCGCACTCCGGGACGAAATCAACGAGACGATCCGGACCCGCCTGGTCGCGGAAGGCGCGGTCGCTGGGCCCGCGCGACAGGGTGAAAAGCTGGTGTCCAGGGGCCTCACCCGCGCCGAGATGACCGTCCCCTCGAACTAGTGTCCGCCAGAAAACGGCGTCTTGAGCGTCTGTGCCGGGCTCGACGGGTCCGGTTGGCGGGTTGAGCGGCCGGGATTCGCCGACCTCGGGCACCTCTGGGACACGGATTCGGCGATCGATCCGCGCTGGCGGCCGGCGTCTCGGCTGTCGGGGCGAGCGGCTCCGACCCGCCGGTCGGCGGGTGCAACCCGGTGGGCCGGTCGGCCGCGCCGTCAGGCGGCGGTTCGTCGCCGCGCCCGGCTCAGCGCCCGGCGCCGCAGCAGCAGTCCGAGGCGGTGGATGTTGAAGGCCAGTACGGAGAGGGCCACCACCCGGGCGAAGCCGTCCGGGCCATAGGCCCGCACCCGGTCGAGGCCGCGGTGCTCCAGGTTGTGGATCGCGGATTCGACCGCGGGATGCTGCTTCCGCGCCGCGACGAACGCCGGGTCCTCCTCGCGGACGTGGTCGGCCCGGCTGCGGCGCCCCTTCCGGGGCAGCACATTGTGCTCGAGCAGGGCATCGAGGCGGAGGCGGTTCGCGGGGCTGTGGAAGCCGCGATCGAAGCTGCACGCGCGGAGATCCGGGTAGCGCGCCTGCGCCGCCTCGATCATCGGCACGGCGATATCCGTGTCTCCGCCCTCCCAGAGGATCTCATGGTGCAGGAGGAACCCGTGCTGGTCCTCCAGCACGCAGACCGGGACCCCGAGTTCCACCGGACGGCCCGCCTTGCCCTTCGAGATCCAGCGGGTGTGCACATCGTGGAATCAAAAAGTCAGCTGGTGTTTGATCGGGTGATTGCCCGTCCGTCCCGTCCGCGTCGTTGCGGATAACCATATAATGGCGTTATTATATGATGAATGAAGCGAGCCACCCTAGTCGAGCGGGCCGAGCGCGTCGCCGCGGCGCAGGTCTGGTGTCGCCGCCACGGCGAGGCCGAGGCGGTGCGTCGGCTGGTGCGGCGCTACGCCATCTCGGCCGTCCAGGCCCGGCGCTATGTCCGCGCCGGGCAGGACGGCGAGCTGACGCTGGCCCGGGCCGAGGCCCGGGAACCCTTGACCGTCCGCCTGCCGCAGTCGCTGGTCGCGCGCCTGCGTACCCGGGCGCGGCGGACCGGCCAAGGCGTCGGGGGGCTGGTGGCCCTCGCCCTGACGCGGTTCCTCGCGGGCGAACGCCCGGACGAATGAATGGGCCCGATCCGCATGGTGGCCACCGTCGACCGGCGCGCACGGGAGCGTCTCCGGGAGGCGTATGGGCTGCTGGTGGCGGAGCGGCGGCGGGACCCGACCGGGGAGAGGCGGCGTGACGGAGCCGCGCCCCGCGGGACCGGTGGCGGTATATCTGCGGGTGTCGAGCCAGCGCCAGCAGCACCAGCAGACGATTGCCAGCCAGCGGGAGGCCGTCCTGGCCGACGCCCGCCGGCGCGGCTGGACGATCGCCGACGCACGGGTGTTCGCCGATGACGGCTACAGCGGCGCCACCCTGGAGCGCCCGGCGCTGGATGCCCTGCGCGACCAGGCGGCCGCCGGCCGGATCGGGACCGTGCTGGCCCTGTCGGCGGACCGTCTGAGCCGCAATTTCGCCTACCAGATCCTACTGCAGGAGGAGCTGACCCGCCACGGCGTCGATCTGGTGCTGGTGCAGGAGCCCGACCAGTCGACGCCGCAGCAGATGCTGCTGCGCCAGATCCTGTCGGTGATCTCGGAGTACGAGCGTACGCAGATTGCCGAGCGTTCGCGCCGGGGCCGGATCCATCGCGCCCGCCAGGGTTCGCTGAACATGCTCACCAAGCCCGCGTACGGCTACCGTCTGATCCGCAAGACCGAAACCCGCGGGGCGCGGCTGGAGGTCGACGCGGCGGAAGCCGACACCGTGCGGCTGATCTTCGCCCTGTATGTTCGCGACCGCCTGACGATGGTGCGGGTGGCGGACCGCCTGCACGCGATGGGCAAACGCCCGCGCCATGCCGCGCGCTGGAGGAGTTCGACGGTGGCCGGCATCCTGAGGAACACGGCCTACGTCGGCAGGGCCGCCTACCTCAAGACCATGAACGCCGGGCGGCAGGTGCGCCACAACCGCGTGGGACGCCGCAAGGGAGGCGCCGTGCGGTCACTGCTCGCCCGCACGGCGCGTCCGCGTGACGAGTGGATCGAGCTGGCGGTCCCGGCCATCGTGGACGCTGACCTCTTTGCCCGCGCCCAGGAGCAGCGGGCGTCCAACCGGCGTTTCTCGGGCCGCAGGACCGTGGAGCCGACCCTGCTGCAGGGGCTGTGCGTGTGCGCGCACTGCGGGTATCGCATGCTGCGCAATTCCACCCGGACGTCCGGCGGGCGGGTGCACCACTACTATCGCTGCCTCGGGCGGGACGGTTGGCGCCATCCGGATGGTCCGGTCTGCGACAATCCCCAGGTGCGCGCCGGCGACCTCGACCAGGCGGTCTGGGACGAGGTGTTCGCCCTGCTCGAATCCCCGGAACGGATCCGGGCCGAACTCCGCCGGCGGATCGACACGGCCAGGGACACTGCCCCGGCCCGCCGCCGGGTCGCCGACCTGCAGGGCGAGCGGTCCCGCTGCCAGGCGCAGAGCCGCCGCCTGCTCGACGCGTATCAGGAAAGTCTCGTCAGTCTCGACGAATTACGTGTCCGCAACGAACCGCTGCAAACCCGGCTGCGGGGCATCGAAGCCGAACTGAAGTCGCTGCAGTCAGCCGAACTCGAGCGCGCCTCCGGCCTGACCCTCGCCCTGAATGTCAGCCAGTTCCTGGAACGCATGCGCGAAGGCGAGCAGACCATGGTAGTCGCCGACCGCCAGCGCCTCCTGCGCCTGCTGGTTCGCGAAGTGCAGGTCGGCAAGGACGGCGTCACCGTTCGCCACTCCATCCCGCTGGACGGGCGGGCCCCGCAGGGCCCCGGTTTCCCCCCGCACCGTCCGCCACCCGCCGGGCTCGGCGAACGGGAATCTTTGATTCCACGACGTGTGCTCCTCAAAAATCGAGAAGACCTTCTCGTCGTGCGGGATCGTCTCGCCCCGGAGCAGCCGCCGCTCGACCTGGTCGATCTGGCGCCGGGCATGCGCCAGATACCCCTCGATCCGCAGGCCGGTCAGGGGCGCCACG
>JAPOPO010000327.1 GCA_026712885.1 Rhodospirillales bacterium
CGCACCCGGCGGACAGGGCTGAGAGACGCAGGGAAAGAGGAGCAACGCATGGGCACACGCGAGTGGTTGATGAGCGAGCGCAACCTGGCCAACGAGCCGGTGGACAGCCTCGGCGATATGAGCGAGAGCGAGCGGGACAATCTCGCGCTCCTCGTCCGGCAGTGCCGGGGCTGGTCGAGCCAGAATATCGACGAAGTGGTGGCCGTCATGGCGGAAGACGGGGTCTATCACGACATCACCCTGCCGCCGGCGGTGGGCCATGACGCGATCCGCAAGTTCGGTGCGGGCTGGCTCGACGCGGTGCCCGACCTCTCGCTCTACATCGAGGCGTTCTGCGTCCAGGGCAATGTCGTCTGCGACATGGGCTGGATGAGCGGCACCATCACGAAGGACTACTTCGGCCTTGCGGGCACGGGCCAGCGCTTCGACTGCCAGTTCTCCCAGATCTGCTTCGTCGAGAATGGCAAGATCAAGTACCTGCGCGGCCTCTGGAACGCGCCCGACATGTACAACCAGGTCGGCTGGGACCTGGCGGGCCTGAAACGTTAGGCGGTCTATTCCGCCGAGGCCGCTTCCTCCGAGCGGAAGGCGGGGTCCCAGCGGGAGAAGTACCAGGAGCCGTCGATCGCGGGTTCGAGCGGATCGCCGTCGCCGCGATTGACCCAGGCGTCGTATTTCTCCCGCTCTTCTTGTGCCCAGCGCATCATGTCGGGGCGGAAGGCGGGGTCGTCGCCCTTGCGCATCCGGGGCCCGCGGATCAGCACGCCCTCCAGCCCCGTGGGGTCGCTCGGGCGCTGCCAGCGTACGTCGATCGCCCAGCGCACCTGGTTCGAGCGGTTCCAGAGCCCGCGGTGCGGCATGTTCTCGTGGATGAACAGCACCGAACCCTTGCGCATCGCGCAGGTCACCAGATCGCCGGGCGGCAGATCGTCTTCGTCGATGTAGAGATACCAGGAGCGCGGATCGCCGATCGCCTTCTCGACCTTGTGGCGGGCATTGCCGGTGGGCCGGTGGCCGCCGCGCACGACCTGCAGGCAGCCGTTCTCCTCGCCCACGTCGAGCAGCGGGATCCAGCAGGCCGGCTGCGCCGTGCTCTGGCCGTTGGGCGCGAGGTAGCCGGAATCCTGGTGCCACGGCACCGTCATCAGCACGTTTTCCGGCACCTTGGGGCGCACGTTCCAAATCGCGCCGCCCTCGATATCGGGGCCGATGATTGCGGCGACGATGCCGATCAAGCGGTCCGACGACCAAAGCGCCGCGAGCTCCGGCCCCATGGGCGTGGAGATTTGCATCAGACCGGGCGCTTCGTCGTACTCCGCAGCGACCTTGGCCATGCGCGTATAGAAGCTCTCATCCGCGTAAGTGCTGGTGATCCGGCCCGCCTCGAACAGGCGCATGGCAAGGGTATCGACGGCCGCCGCGATCTCGTCGATCACCGGCTGGAGGTCGTCATCCGAGAACATCCCCTCGATAACGAGGAATCCGTCGCGCTCGTATTGTGCCAACTGCTCCGCACTGATCGTCACTGCGCTCCCTCCCGCTCGGCAACGGGCGCCGTCTTCAACGGACGCCCATCATGAGCTTGATGATCTCGTCCTGGTCGGTCTCGCCGGTTTGCC
The DNA here is from genome assembly GCA_026712885.1 of Rhodospirillales bacterium. GTDB lineage: Bacteria > Pseudomonadota > Alphaproteobacteria > UBA828 > UBA828 > WTGU01. Next base: position 1,620 of record JAPOPO010000327.1, read on the forward strand.
TGATGCCGGCGAGCTGCCCCCGGTGCAGCACCATGATGCGGTCTGCCGTCGAAAATATCTCCAGCAGATTATGACTCACGAATACCACGGCCACGCCAGTGTCGCGCAGGCGGCCGATCAGCTCGAGCACCTTGCCGATCTCGACCACCGCGAGCGCCGCGGTCGGCTCGTCCATGAAGAGGAGCCTCGCGTCCCAATAGAGTGCGCGGCTGATGGCGACAGCCTTCTTCTGCCCGCCCGAGAGATAGCCCACCTGCGCAGTCGGCGACAGTGAGCCGAGGCCGAGGCTCTCCAGCAATTCCGCCGCCTCGGCGACCATGCGCCGCCGGTCGATGGTCTTGACCCGCGTCCGCAGCAGCCGGCCGAGGAAGACGTTCTCCCAGACTTCCAGCTCGTCCACCAGCGCCATGTCCTGGTAGATGACCTCGATGCCGCGTTCGCGCGAGTCCCGCGGCGTCGCGAAGGCCACCTGCTGATCGGCGAAGACGATCTCGCCCGCGTTGGGGCGGTGCACTCCCGAGACCAGCTTGATCAGCGTCGACTTGCCTGCCCCGTTGTCGCCGACGAGGCCCAGCACCTCGTTGCCGTGCGCCTCGAAGCTCACGCCGTCGAGCGCGACGACATGGTCGAAGCGCTTGGAGAGCCCGCGCACCTTCAGGAGGGCCCCATCGGCGCCGTCAGCAGGCGTCATGGTGTGCTGGTCCGCCATCGTTCCTCGAAGATCTCGGTTACGCGCCACAGCACGACGGCGGCCAGGATCAGCACCCCGCGCACCGCGTCGACCCAGAAGCTGGAGATCGGCATGACGCTGAGTCCCGTCGTGATCACGCCCAAGAGCAGTACCCCGCCGAGCGGCCCCATCATGGTGCCCTTGCCGCCGGCGAGGCTCCCCCCGCCGATCACCGCGGCGGCAAAGACCTCGAACACCATGCCCTGCCCGAGGTTGATGGTCACCGCCTGCAGCCGGCCGGCCAACACCCAGGCCGCCAGCGCGCCCAGCATACCGGAAAGGACGAAGGCGGTGAGTGTGCGCCGATCGACCCGGATGCCGGCCGCGAATGCCGCCTCGCGGTTGCCTCCGATCGCGTAAAGATCGCGGCCGAACGCGGTGTAGCTGAGGACGAACTGGCTGACGATGAACAGGCTGAGGAACAGGATCACGGACACCGGCAGGAGGCCACCGATGCTGTAGCCGCCGAGCGCGGTGAACGAGGGCGGCAGGTCGTACATCGTGTTTGCGTTGGTGAAGACGTAGGTGAAGCCCCGGAGCGCCAGAAGCATGGCGAGCGTCACGATGAAGGCGTTCACGCGGAGCTTGATGATGAAGAAGCTGTTGATGCAGCCGACTGCGGCCCCCATGGCCAGCATGAGGACGATGACGAGCGCCGGCGGCAGCTGCCAGCCCGAGCCGAAGAACGCGTTGGTGGACACCATCCAGGCGCCGACCAGCGCGGTGAAACCGAGCGTTGATTCCGAGGACAGATCGAAGCGGCCGGCGAGCAGGCAGAAAATCATGCCGATCACCAGAATGCCCAGGATCGACGAGTGCTCCAGCACGTTGATGAATATCCGCACCGAGAGAAGGCGCGGCTCGACCGCAACGAACGCGATCGTCGTGAACAGGAGCACGATCCAGACCGCGTTCCTGAGGAGGAACCTGGTCAATCCCGGTCGTCCCGCCGCGTGAAGCCGATGAGAATCATGCGAGGCTGCGGCGGGTCATGCAGCGGCGGCTCGCCGTGGCGCCGCCGCGGCTCATCACCCGGCCGCAGGAATCGGGCAGACGCCCCCGATTCCTGCATGCCCTAAGCGCGGATCTACTGGTACTTCTTGATCGCGTTTCCCCAGAGGCTGGGGTCGGTGTAGTTCGATTTGTCCACCGGGCGGCTCGGCGTCTGGATCTCCCAGCCCTCGGTGGCCTCGTTCCAGCGCGCCTCGATCCCGTGATACGGCGCGCCCGGATTGTCGATGGGCCCGGCAGCCGTGATTTTGAAGCTGCCGTCGAGGTAGTGCTTGACGTAGTGGGCGAGGATCGTGCCGTAGCCAACCATGTCCTGCAGGGCGGATGCATCCCACAGGTCGTTGCCGATCAGGTCGAGGATGCGGGGATCGGCATCGATTCCGGTGACCACGATGTGGCCGGGCTCGCCGATCTTCTTGAGCTGACCGAGCGAGTCGAGCGCGGCATCGACGCCCGGAATCACGTCGCTGCCCATGGTGATGCCGACCAGCTCGTTGGCGCTGGCGACCGACTTGGTGATGTCGAAGAACTCCTCCGGCGTCCAGTGCTGCAGCTTGCGGATCAGCTCGATCTTCGGGTGCTTCGCCAGCACCGCCTGGATCGCCTCCGACCGCTGACGCGCGTTGACCTGGTCCATCGGGCCGTGCAGCTCGAGCACCTTGCCCGCGATCTCGCCGCGCTGCTCCTCGATGCGCCTGACCAGCTCCTCGGCAGCGATCGTGCCGAGCGAGATGTTGTCGGCCCGCGCGATCAGCTCGACCTTGCCGCCTGCTGAGGTGCGGCCGAGCATGAAGACCGGAATGCCGGCTTCGTTGGCCTTCTTGACCGATATGGTGGCGGCCAGGCTGTCCACGGGCCCGCCGACGATCGCGTCATAGCCGAGCGCGATCGCCGTCGCCCACTCGTCGGCCTCCCGCTTGGCGGAGATCTCCGCGTTCTTGATGACCGCATCCATGCCGAGGCTCTCGGAGACGTCTTGCCAGTTCCTGGCGATGACGATATCGGCGGCGTTGTTGAGCTGTGGCGCGATGTAGACGACCTTGTACCCATCCGCGCTTGCGCTTTGGCCGCCCACCGAGATGCCCAGCGCAAGCACTGCGGCGATGGCCGCGTGTCTCAGGATTCTCCCCGCCTGCATGACTTTCCCTCCCTTGTATGTCTTGACGGCCTCCCGGGTTTCGATTGTCTGATGTAGTCGGGGAGCGCCGCGGGGACAGGATAGCGTGCCGACGCCCGCCTCTGTCAAACAGCGCCGGCCGCACGCCCCACACCTGCTTCTCAGCGGAGTGATCCGGGGTAGGATGGAGCGGTCAGCGGAAGGCAAGAGAGCGTGACGAGGCATGGCGGCGGCTGAAGCGGGGGAGCGGGTCGAGGTCGATGTCGTCATTGCTGGCGGCGGCCTCGTCGGGCTCACCCTGGGCGTCGCGCTCGCCGGCGCCGGGATCGAGACCGCGGTGGTCGACGGCACGCCGCGCGAGGCGATGAAGCATGCCGCGTTCGACGGCAGGGTTTCCTCGATCGCGCTCGGCTCCAGGCGGGTACTGGACGGTATCGGTATCTGGCCCGCGCTCGCCGACGATGTGCAGCCGATCCTGGAAATCCGCGTCTCCGACGGCGATGTGCCGCTCTTCCTGCACTACGACCACAAGACCGTGGGCAGCGATCCGCTCGGCTACATCGTTGAGAACCGGAGCATCCGCGCCGCCTTGCTGGAGCGGGCGGCGGCGCTGGCTGCGCTCCACCACATGGCGCCCGCCTCGGTCGAGGCGCTGGAGCCCGGCGGCGGTGGCATCGACGCCCGGCTCGCGGACGGCCGCTGCGTGCGCGCGCGCCTCGCGGTCGCCGCCGACGGCGCCAATTCAGGTCTGCGCGCCGCCGCCGGGATTGATGCCGTGCGTTGGTCCTACGAGCAGACGGGCATCGTCTGCACGGTGCTGCACGAGCGGCCGCACCGCGGCATCGCGCACGAGCGTTTTCTGCCGGCCGGGCCCTTCGCCATCCTGCCGATGACCGTCGACCGCTCGTCCCTGGTCTGGACCGAGCGCGCGACGCTGGCGCCCTCCCTGATGGAGGCTTCATCCGAGGTCTTCGCCAGGGAGCTTGGCGCGCGCTTCGGCGACTTCCTGGGCGCGCTGGAGCCGACCGGGCCGCGCTGGAGCTATCCGCTCCGGCTCACCCATGCGACGCGCTATGTCGCGCCCCGCCTCGCGCTCGCGGGCGATGCGGCTCACGCGATCCACCCGCTGGCAGGCCAGGGCTTCAACCTCGGCATCCGAGACGCTGCGGTGCTGGCCGAGCTGGTGGTGGACCGCGCGCGCCTCGGCCTCGACATTGGCGGCGGCGACGTGCTCACGCACTATCAGCGCCGGCGGCGCTTCGATTCAGTGGTCCTGATCGGCGTGACCGACGGGCTCAACCGGCTCTTCTCGAACGACAATCAGGGGCTGCGTCTGGTCCGCGACGTGGGTCTCGCGGCGGTCAACCAGATGCCGCCGGTCAAGCGCTTCTTCATGCGCCACGCCATGGGGCTCGCGGGCGACCTGCCCCGCCTCGCGCGCGGCGAGCCGCTATAACCTTGCCCGCCTTCTACAGCCACTCCACGTAGCGCTTGCGCTCGGTCTCCGGCACCTCGCGCCGAAAATCGTCGTATTCGTAGCGCTTGACCGTGGCGTAGTTGCGGCAGAACTCCTCGCCGAACCAGTCCTTCACCCAGTCGGACGCCTCGAACCTCGCGAGCGCCTCGCCCCAGTCGTCGGGCAGCCGGGGCATGTCCTGCATGTCGAGGTCGCCCTCGGCTGCGGGGCCCGGATCGGTCTTGTTGACGATGCCGTCGAGTCCGGCCGCGAGATAGGCGGCAAGCGCCAGGTAGACGTTCACGTCGCCGCCGCAAACGCGGAGCTCGGGCCGCGTGGCAGACGGGGATTCGTTGATGAGGCGGATCGCCGCGGTGCGGTTATCCACGCCCCAGGCGAGCGAGATCGGCGCGAAGAGGCCGGGCACGAGCCTGCGGTAGGAGTTCGAGTTGGGGAAGAAGATCGCGGTGAGCTCGGTGAGCCGCGCGAGCACGCCGCCCATGAAGTGCCGGCAGGTGTCGTTGATGTGGTGCGGCTGATCGGGCGCCGCGAAGGCGTTGTCGCCGTTCTTGTCCACCAGCGACATGTGGAAGTGGCAGGAATTGCCGGTCATCTTGTCGAACGGCTTGGCCATGAAGGTGACGCGGTTGCCCATCTGCATTGCCGCCTCCTTCATGGAGGCGCGGAAAAGATGGCCGTTGTCGGCCATCTGGCGGACGGGTTGGTGGCGGATGCTCACCTCGTACTGGCCGGGGCCGTACTCATAGTGGCTGCATTCGAGTTCGCCATGGGCGGCGGCCGCGTCCAGCAGCGAATACTCCTCGGCGAGGAACTGGGTGCGCTTCTGCATCGAGTAGCACTGCACCCCGACATCGACCATCTCGTGCGCACCGTCCAGGAGGAAGAACTCGAACTCCGGCGCGCAGGTGGCCTCGTAGCCCATCGTCTCCATGCGCCCGGCGACACGGTGCAGCACGTTGCGGGGGTCGCCCTCGACCACTCGGCCGTCGGGCCAGGTGAGCGTGCCCATTACGAGCGCCGTATCCGGTTCGTGGCGGAGGATGCGCAGGCTTGACAGGTCGGGCTTGGCAACGAAGTCGGCGTAGCCGATGGTCTCGCCATAGTTGGTGTTCGGCACCACGTTGCCGGCCATGTCGAAGGCCATGACGGTCGCGCAGAAGGCGATGCCGTGGTGCAGCGAGCGCTCGAAGTGCGCGACGTCCATCGCCTTGCCCCGGGCGACGCCGCCGTAGTCGCAATACTCGATGCGGACGCGCTGGACTCCGTGATCGCGCAGCCAGTCGATGACCTCGTCGCTCGTGCCCGTGAAGCGCACAGGGCCCGTTGCCGCCTCGCTCATTCCTCGACGCTCCCGTTGGTCGGCTCGCGGGGCCGTACCATAGCGGCAGAGGTGCGTGCCTCAAAGCAGGGGAGGTGAAACCGGGTTGTCAGCGGGCGAAAGCCGGAATAGGGTGCACATGAAAATCGTTCGCGTTTGCACGACGAAATCAGGGAGGCACGTCGATGCGTGGGATTGCGGTCGCTGCTCCTTGCGAGCGCACGGCCCGCGCGGCACGTGGGAGGCTGGCGCGCGTCGGGGCCGCAATACGGTCGCCCGCCCGCGTCGGTTTATTGGGAATGCTCGCAGGCCTCGTCGGCCTCGCCTGGGCCGCAGACGGCGTGCAGGCGGCGGACGAGCTCAACCTCTACTCGCACCGGCAGCCTTTCCTGATCGAGCCCTTCCTCGAGGCCTTCACCGCCGAGACCGGGATAAAGGTCAACGTGGTCTATGCCTCCAAGGGTCTCGCCCAGCGGCTCCAGGCCGAGGGCAAGAACAGCCCGGCCGATGTGGTGCTGACCGTGGATATCGGACGCCTCGCCATCTATGCGGACAAGGACCTGCTGGCGCCGGTCGAGTCCGCGGTGCTGACCGAGGCGGTGCCGGCCCATCTGCGCGATCCCGACGGGCGCTGGTTCGCGCTCTCCAAGCGGGCGCGGGTAATCGCGGTCTCCAAAGATGGCATACCGGCCGGCGCGATCGAGACCTACGAGGATCTGGCGGATCCCGAATGGGAGGGGCGCATCTGTACGCGTCCCGGCAGCCACGTCTACAACCCGGCGCTGATGGCCTCGATGATTGCCGCTCACGGGGAAGAGAAGGCCGAGGAGTGGGCCACCGGCCTCGTGGCCAACCTGGCGCGCCGGCCCCAGGGCAA
>JAPOPO010000371.1 GCA_026712885.1 Rhodospirillales bacterium
CGCCGTCTCGCTCGCGCTCTTGCGCTGGAAGGGGTTCCTCATGCTCATCCTCCGTCGCGCCGGGGTTTGGTCAGGGGCAGCTGGCGTCCAGCCATCCCGGCGACCACCTGTCCGGCGCCCCCGGCGACCGCGCCGGCGGCGTGCACAGCGGCTGACGCCACGCGGCTGCCTCCGATGCCGAGGGGGCCGCCGCCGAACGGCGACGCCTGGGCGGCCCCGAAGCCTGCCGCCGAAGCCCCGGCCCCGCTCAGCGCGGGCCCCATCGTGGCGGCGGCCGACCCGGATGCGCCCTGGGTCACGGCCTCGGCGATGCCGCTACCGGCCGCGCCCGAGCCGCTGACCAGCCCGTTTGCCAGCGACGGCACCTTGATCATGCCCATCAGCGAAGTGATCGCCAGCAGGAACGCCGTCACGGCGGACGCCATCAGCTGGGCCCCTCCGCTGCCCCAGTCGGCCGTGTTCACCACGGCCTCGATCTGCACGAGCATCGCGTCCATGAACGTGCGGATCACCGCCACGGCGACCGCCCCGTACAGGCTGTAGGTGATGACCGTCTTGAGCCATCCCCAGAAAAGGAACTCCGTAGGCTTCCACAGCAGCCAGGGCACCAGGATCGGGCCGAGCATGATGCAGATGCTGATCGCCACGCCGGCCCACACCACCTGGGCCAGTCCCGCCGCGAGCGTCCCGATGGCCAGCAGCACCAGCGAGGCCGTCACCGCCGGGCCCAGGACGGTGTACAGCAGGACTGCCGACCCGCCGGTGAACAGCGCCCCCAGCGTCGTCCAGACCGCGCCGCTGACGGTTCCGCTGGTGAACGCCGTCCAGATCCTCTCCAGGCGGGCCAGCATGTCGCTCAGGGCGGTCGACAGCAGCGTGTCGATCAGCCAGGCCCCCTGGCCCGCGATCAGTTGCGGGATGCTCCCGCCGGTCCCCGGCAGTTCGGTGTTCCAGAACTGCAGCAGGCCCAGCACGAAGGCCACCTGCAGCAGGTAGCGCATCAGCCCCGAGGCGTCGACCCGCCCTCCCAGCGCGTAGCCGGCGCCCCGCTGCACGATCCCGATCAGGGCCAGCCCGCCGGCGATGAACTGCCCGGCCGTCAGCACCGGCGTCGCGGCCGCGGCGAAGAAGCCGGAGGCGGCCTGGTCGAACACCCCGACGATGTCGCCGGGGTTGTCGCGCAGGTAGTTCGCGACCGTGGACGGATCGTGCGGGACCGCGGCGGCCATCTAGCTTCCCGCGGTCATCCACGCCAGCGAGAACAGGCCCGAGACCCCGGTTTCGGCGGCCCCGGCCGTCTGCATCGCCTCGATGCGCGCCCTCTCCGCCACGAGTGCGGACTTGGAGGCGGCCAGCGCTTCCGCGGCGGCGTTGCGCGACCGCGATTGCTCCTCCGCCGCCAGCGTGCCCGCCGCGGCCGAGATCCCCTGCACCTGGGCCATCGAGGCCAGCAGTTCGTTGGCGGTCAGCTGCGCGGCGACCAGCTTCTGCAGCAGGGCCGCCTGCGACGCCTTCTCCAGGTGCACCGTCTCGCGGTGCTTGCCGTTGGCGGCCGTTGCCGAGCGGGCAGTTTCGCTCGAGGAGCGGACCGCTTGGCGCACCGCCGTCCCCAGGGTCTCCGTCCGCTGCAGGGCCATGAGAGACGTCTCGACGGTCCTGGCCAAGGCGCTTCCCGGCCGGGCGCCCAGCGTGTCGGCGAGGTCGGCGGCGCTGACCGGGACGCCGGCGTAGGCCCGCCATTCCGTCGCGGGCGCGGACGAGCCCGCCTTGCCGGTCAGCGAGTCGAACAGGTCCCCGTGCGCCGCCCGCAGGTCGGAAGGCAGCGACATGGCGTCCTCCAGCAGCGCCGCCGAGCCGGAGTACAGCTCGCGCCAGC
>JAPOPO010000449.1 GCA_026712885.1 Rhodospirillales bacterium
CGTGTCGGCGTCGCGGCGAAAACCGATGGCCAGCATCGCCTGCGTGGCCGTCAGTTTCCTCGCGGCGTACCAGTCGTGCCCCGTGGTGTCGCGCACCAGCGCCAGGCCCGTCAACAGCACGGGCATCGCCACGGTGCACACCGCCGTGAACCGCGCGTATTCCCCCAACACCACGCTCAGGTTAACCATGACGCGACCCGTGCCGAGGATCAGCCAATCCGGACGCTTCGGCGCCGCGTCGCCGAGCGGCGCGAACAGGTTCCCGCCGGCCGCGCGGGCCATCACGGGGCGTGGTCATCGCGCCTGCGCGCGCCCCCAGTACTTCGAACCCGTCCGCGATGCTGTAGCGTGTGAGCGTCTCGGTCTCGCCTTCCGTCGTGGGGTATTGAATCGGCGCGTCATGGTCGAATTCCGAGGCGATGACGGCCTGGGCCGCCGTGACTTTTCCGGCGGCGTACCAGTGGTGCCCCGTGGTGTCCCTCACCAGCGCCAGGCCCGGCAACAACACCGCCATCAGGAATGCGCCCACGCCCGCGGACAACACCACCTGAAACCAGAACCGGGAATCGAACACGGCGCCGGACCGGCGCGGACTCACACTGCGCGTCGGCGCGCCCCGCGGCGGGGACGCCCCGCGATCCAGGCATCCAGGTCGTCGATCGCGTACCGCACCGAGCCCCCCAGACGCATGAACCTCGGTCCGCCGCCCCTCACGCGGTACGTCGCCAGCGTGCCCGGCTTGTACCCCAACCGGGCCGCGGCCGCGGGGGTGTCCACAACGCCGCCCATGAGCTTGAGTCCATCCCGGCCCGATGCCGCCGCCGCCGCCGCATCCGAACCGTACCCGCTTTCGGACTCGCCGACAGAAAAGGGCCGCCGTGCAGTCATTGCCGACAGCAACAGCGGCATCGGCGGTGCGAGCTGCTTGATCCGCCGCCATTCCGCCGCGCTGGCGTGAGCCTTCATCCACTCGCGCACCTTGTGCACCGTGCGCAGCGTCGGGGACGTGCCCCCGAAAAACTGGGTCACGAACGACGGATTGTTCATGACGCCTGCGCCCAGCACGGAGCGCTTGATGCGTGTCACCGAGAGAAACGCCTTCACCTCCCCGCGAAAGGCCGGGTCCAGCGCCGAATCGCCCATGAATACCAGTACCGGGTCCAGGGTCGATATACGGAGGCTGCGCCCGCGCCTGAGCGAGGAGACGAGTCCCGGGTCCCCGATCGCGTCGTCGCCGAACGCCCGCCCGCTCAGGCGCCAGTGTTCGCAATAGGCCTCGACCGCCCGGAGAAAACGGGCGTCCAGAGTCTCATCCATTTCCTTCTCCACCATGTTCATGCGAATCAGAATAGCCCAACTCAAGCGGCTCGCAACCGCTTTCGATAGGAAATTTCCTGCAAATCAATCCATGGGGTGCTGAGCGGTAGGTACGGCGGTAATACGCCCGACAAACAGTCGTTCCCGCGCTTCGAAATTCCTACCGACGCACGCCATAAATCCGCACCTCGCCGCCCGGAGACGGAGGCAGCGGGGTTTCGGGTGTTGGGTCAAGGTATGCGGACCGCAGGAGTTCTGAATTCGCTGTGGGGGTGGCTCGGGCTTTCAATCTCTCATCCGCCCGCCGCCGCGATTTCTTTCAGCCTGGCGATATTCTTCATATCTCTCCGGTAGGTCGTCAGCGCCCGTTCATGGGAGGCGGTGGTCTTGGCGCAGACCAATGTGTAGGGCCGCCCGTGCCGCTCGGTGACATGCGTGAGGTCGCAGCGGTGCGCGTCGATCGTCCGGTGCAGGTGCTTGCGCCGTGCCTTGTTCAGCCTCATTCGCAGTTCTCCCCGGTCCGGGTCCGCAAGAAAACGGCTCAATGCGCGGCAATCGATGCAATCGCAGGGCAACTCATGAGCACGCCGGTAATCCTTCGGCCGCTCCGGCGGCCGCTCCGTCCTGGCCTCGAGCCGCGCCCGGCAGGCGGTCAGCCAGCGCGCGATCGGCTCGTTGGACGCCGCAAACCCGGTGAGCCCGGAGCCCAGGGCGAAAATTGCCGCGAGATGCACCTCGGTCAGATCGTACTTCTCGGGCCGATCCAGCGCGCCCTCAATGAGCCGCTTCAATGGCGCCCGCGCATCGACCGCCAGCATGGCGTCCACCAGAGTGCTCAGCAGCGCGGCGCGGTCGAACGGCGGGGTCCGCCATCCCACTGGTTGTTCCACCCGTGCGTCATCCACCGCGTAGAGCGCCTCGACGATGACCGCGCACAAGCGCACGCAAAGGGAACGGCGATCGGCCCCTACGCCTTCCTCCCGGCAGAGCAGGCGCAGCCACTCCGCGTTGCGGGTCAGGCTGTGCGCGTCCGAGGCCGCGAAGAGCGAGACCAGCTCGGGCTCGAAACGCCCCCAGCCGTGGCGCCGGACGGCTTGCACGAAAGATTCCCCAAACCGGGCCTCTCCGTCCGCCGGCATGACTTCGCGGATGAATCGGCACAGCAGGCCGGGATCGTCCAGTTCGCACAGCAGGGCCGGGAACAGGCCCGGGTCGAGTGCGTCCTGTCCGTCTGCGAGCCCGCCGTAGTCACGCCCCTTCCAGGATTCGACGATGGCCGCGGCGAAGGCCAGGCACGCCTCGCGCCGCGCATGAAAATCGGCGCCCGGCGACCGCCTGAGTTGCCTGACCATCTGCTCCAGACCGCCGATGCCCGCCGCGGTCCCGGCCTCGCACAACACGGCAAAGTGCTCTTCGCGCGGCCAGATCACCACCGCGGCGCGGCGATACCATCGCTCCACGGTCATGCCGGCGTTGCCGGTGAAGCCCTCGAATTCCTCTTCGCTCGGCTCGCCCGCGTCCAGCGGCGACGCCGCGACGATTTCATCTTCATCCAGCGGAATACTGCCGAAGCCCGCCTTGCGGCCCGCACGGTCGAGCCAATGCTCGGCCGTGAGGGTCGAATCGATGATCTCCCCCGTTTCATACGGGTCATCGCCGGTCCCTTCCGCCTCGTCCCAATCGCCGTAACGGCGCCAGCGGGAATAGGGTCGATGATAGGCGTATTCGGCGCTGTTGCACTTCCACAGCGTCACCAGCGCCAGATGCGCCACGCACTGCGCCCGCCGCGCTGCCTGGAACAGCACCTCGGCTCGAGCCCGGTCGGTGCCCTTCAGCGCGTCGGGGGTCAGCCCGTCCTGGGTGTATAGATGATCCAGCGCAACGGCGATCTTCTGCGTACACCGGTCCTCGCACCAGAAGGTGAGCAAATCGGAGGCCTCGTCGACGACCGGCCCGTAGGATGGCGCGCCAAGCCGCTTGCCGCGGCCGGGCTTTGCGAGCACCAGGTTGTAGGTCAGGCACAGGCGGTAGCCGCTTTGAATCGGCCTGACCTCGTGCTCGCAGTCGGCGTAAAAGGCGGCGTAACTCAGTTCAAA
>JAPOPO010000108.1 GCA_026712885.1 Rhodospirillales bacterium
CGTTGCGACCAAAGTCCCGCCGGCGCGGCGCCGCTAAAGACGGGGAAGGGGCACGGTATGGCCGAGGATCTGCGCCAAGCGGCGCTTGACTATCACCGCGAGCCCAAGCCGGGCAAGCTCGGCATCCACGCTACCAAGCGCATGGGCACGCAGCGCGATCTCGCCCTCGCCTACAGCCCGGGCGTGGCGGCGCCCTGTCTGGAAATCGCCGAAGACCCGGCGCGGGTCTGGGACTACACCGCTAAGGCCAACCTGGTCGCCGTGATCAGCAACGGCAGCGCGGTGCTGGGCCTCGGTGCCATCGGCGCGCTGGCTTCCAAGCCGGTGATGGAAGGCAAGGCGGTCCTCTTCAAGAAGTTCGCCAACATCGACGTCTTCGACATCGAGGTCGACGAAAGCGACGTCGATGCGCTGGTGGAGACCGTCGCCCGCCTGGAGCCGACCTTCGGTGCCATCAACCTGGAGGACATCAAGGCCCCTGAGTGCTTCGAGATCGAGCGCCGCCTCAAGGAGCGCCTCAACATCCCGGTGTTTCACGACGACCAGCACGGCACCGCAATCTGCGTCGCCGCCGCCGCGCTGAACGCGCTCAGAATTGTCGGCCAGGAGCCGGAGGCGGTGAGGGTGGTGTGCTCAGGCGCCGGCGCCGCGGCGATCGCCTGCCTCGACCTCCTGCAGGAGCTCGGCGTCGCGCGCGACAACATCGCCGTGTGCGACCGCAGGGGCGTGGTGCACACGGACCGGACGGATTTGAACGAGCAGAAGAGGCGCTACGCGCTGGATACCGACGCACGCACCCTCGATGACGCGATCGCAGGTTCCGACATCTTTCTCGGCCTCTCGGGCCCCGGCACCATGACCCAGGAAATGGTGCGGAGCATGGGCCCCAAGCCCATCATCCTCGCACTCGCGAACCCGACGCCGGAGATCATGCCCGAGGATGCGCTCGCTGCGCGGCCCGACGCGATCATCGCGACCGGGCGCTCGGACTATCCGAATCAGGTCAACAACGTGCTCTGCTTCCCGTTCATCTTCCGGGGCGCACTCGATTGCGGCGCGACCGAGATCAACACGGCGATGAAGCTCGCCTGCGTGCGCGCCATCGCCGATCTCGCGACCGCCGAATCCTCCGATGTCGTAGCGGCGGCCTACGGCGACCAGTCGCAGAAATTCGGCCCCGACTACATCATTCCCAAGCCCTTCGATCCGCGCCTGATCGAGACCGTGCCGGCTGCCGTGGCGGAGGCCGCGATGGCGAGCGGCGTCGCCGCCCGGCCGATCGCCGACCTCGCGGCCTACCGCCAAGAGCTCGCGGGCCTCGTGTTCCGTACCGGCTACCTGATGAAGGTGGTGATCGATCAGGCCAAGAAGGACCTGAAACGGGTCGTCTACGCCGCCGGCGAGAACGAGCGCGTGCTGCGCGCCGCCCAGCAGGCGATCGACGAGGGCATCGCGCGGCCAATCCTGATCGGGCGGCCGTCTCGCATCGAGGAGCGGATCGATCGGCTCTCGCTCCGGCTCGAGCCCGGCACAACCGTCGACGTGATCAATCCGGCGGACTACGAGAAGTACGGCACCTATTGGCGGCTCTATCACGAGCTGATGGGGCGACGCGGAGTCGCACCTGCGGCGGCGCGCACGACGCTCCGCAACCAGCCCACGGTGATCGCGTCGATGATGGTGCGTAGCGGCGATGCCGATGCACTGCTGGCCGGCCCGGCTCCGCGTTTCCGGCCCGAACTCAACTACGTGCTGGACGTGATCGGGCTTCGGCCCGGGGTCGACTCGGCAGCGGCGCTGCGGGTTCTGATCCTGACCAAGGGCATCTTTTTCATCGCCGACACCGACGTCGCCGAGGACCCCAGCCCGCCACAACTGTGCCAGTCGGCCATGCTGGTTGCCGAGCAGGTCCGCCGCTTCGGCATGACGCCGAAGATCGCGCTGCTTTCAGCCTCCAACTTTGGCAGCAACGACCTCACGTCGTCGGTCAAGATGCGCGAAGCGCTGCATCTGCTGCATCGGCAGGCACCTGAGCTCGAGGCCGAAGGCGAAATGAACGCGGATGCCGCGCTCGACGAGGCGATCCGAGCGGAGAGGTTCCCCAACTCACGGCTCAAGGGCCAGGCCAACACTCTGATACTGCCCGACCTGACTTCGGCCAACATCGCCTACGGCATGCTCAAGGTACTGGCGGACGGCATTTCGGTCGGCCCGATCCTGCTCGGGCTCGCGGCGCCGGCCTACGTGCTGCACGGCTCGGCCACCACGCGGGGCGTGCTCAACATGACGGCGGTTGCCGCGGTCGAGGCCCAGAGCCGGGCGGAGGAGAGCGACGGCGCGGCCGCCGCCGCTGCGGGCTAGGCGGGCGAGGCGATGGCGCGGCCCGACCCGCCGTCGGAGGCCGGCGCGGCGCCCGAGCGAGGCGGACGGGAAGGGCTCTACGGCCTCCCCACCCAGCTCGTCAACGCCGTGCACGCGGCGCTGGCGGAGTCGGATGGCGATCGAGTCCGTGCCCTGGTCGCGCCTCTGCACGAAGCCGACATCGCAGACCTGATCGAGCGGTTCCGCGCCGGCGAGCGCCGCCGCCTCATCGCCATCGCCCACGACGTCCTGAGCGGCGACGTGCTCCCCCATATCGAGGACGACATCCGCGAGGAGCTGATCGGGGAGATCGGGGCGCAACGGGCCGCCGAGGCGATCGCAGACATGGAGAGCGACGACGCCGTCGCCGTGCTCGAGGACCTCGACGACCCGCAGCGCAGGGAGATCCTCGACGCAATCTCGAGCGAGGAACGGGCCGGAGTCGCGGAAAGCCTGACCCACCCCGAGGACAGCGCCGGCCGC
>JAPOPO010000323.1 GCA_026712885.1 Rhodospirillales bacterium
AATCCTGATAGGACATGCCGGCGTTGCCGAGATGGCCGATCGAGAGCCAGGCGTCGGCCTGGGCGCTGGCCGCGCCGCCGCCCCAGCCGAGGAAGATCTGGTTGACGTAGGCGCCCTTGGTCTTCTCGCTATGACCGGAGATGACGCCGAGGGAGGGCGGGATGATCGAGCCCGTGCTCGCCATACCGTAGCCGTCGCCCAAGTCCGCGATCGCCCGGCTCACCGCGTTGCCGACGCGGTCGGCGAGGTTGGTGGTCGCCACCGAGCAGCTGGTCGGGTGCCTGGGGATGCCACAGACGGTGTTCTCCTTGAGGTGCATGCGCACGCGGCGGAAGGAGCCGGTGTTGGTCGGCACCGCATCCGGGATGCTGTTGAAGACCCCGAGCAGCAGCGTGCTCTCGCAGCAGGCCTGCGAGAGGTTGAGGCCGCAGGGCATCGCGTCCGGGTTGTCTCGGAGGTCGATGTCGATCACTCCCTCCCCGGGGTCCACCTCGACCACGATCTTGACTGGAATTCCATCCTCGGCATTGGGGAAGGGGTCGTGCATGGAGGTGGTCACGGTGCGACCGCCCGGCATCTTGCGCACCGCAGCGATCATCAGCTGCTCGCTGTAGTCGAACCACTGCTCGGCGAACTGGGCGAGGGTGTCCCAGCCGATTTCGCGGCCGAAGGACGTGATCTCGCGCTCGCCGATCCGGGCCGCGCCCAGCATCGCGAGATAGTCGCCCCACCATTGGTCCGGCACGCGGATGCGCAAGCGGCACATGCGCACGATGTCCTCGATGTCCTCGTAGTCGCGCTGGATCTGCACCGCCGGGAAGATCAGCGCGCCTTCCTCGTACACGTCGCGCGCGCTGCCGTGATAGGTGGTGGCAATGGAGTTACCGCAATCCGCCTGATGCGCCTTGGCCACCATGGTGAAGCGGTGCACGCCTTCGTCGTCCACCACCGGCGCGAGGATGGTGTGGTCGGCGGGGTGGGAGCAGCCGTGATAGGGCGAGTTGTGGAGATAGGCGTCGCCCCGCTTGAGGTCGGGGTGAAACGCCTGCATCGACTCGCACATCATGTCGGCGCCACGCAGGACGTGGATCGGCAGACTCTCGTTGACGGTGAGCAGCCGGTTCTCGGCGGTCACGATGCAGCAGGAGAAGTCGCGCGCGCTGTTGAGCACGCCCGAGCGCCCGGTACGCAGCAGCGTGTTGGCCATCTTGGCGCAGATGGCCTCCATCCGCTTGTTGACGATCGCCATCTGCACGCCGTCGAGCGTGCCGTCGGCGTTGAGAGTCAGCGCATTCCTTGCCATCGCCCGCCTCCCTCGGTCAGGGCGTTATCAGGAGACTGCCCGAGGGCCGGCGCTCGGCCTTGGCCCCGGGGTCGATCACAACGGTGGTGAAGGACGATTCGATGATCGCGGGCCCGTCCACGGCTTCGCCCGGCCCCATGCCGTCGAAATGCACCACGCGCGCCTCGACGAAGCCCGTGTCTGGGAAATAGACCGAGCGGCTGTGCGCGATCTCCGGGCCGCCGCCGGCACTCTCGACGCTCAAGTTGACGCCGTCCCGGAGCCGGCAGCGCACGTTGGCGCGCCAGCCGACGGTCTCGATGGTCGATTCGCTGTCGGCGAAGGTGAACAGCGCCTCGTGGGTCTTGTGGAAGTCCTCGATGAAAGCCGTGAGAGCTTGCTCGTTCTCGATCCGATCCGCGCGAAGCGGCACCTCGATCTCCCAGATCTGGCTGGGATAGCGTGCCTCGGCGGTGAACTCCACCACTTGCTCCAGCGAGCCCGCACCCGGCCCCGCGATGAACGCCCGGCACTTCTGCTCCAGCGCCTCGAGAAGCGCGTTTACGCCGTTGAAGTCGAAGTCGCCGGTAGAGGTGTAGAGCGTGCCGCTGTACTCGGCTCTGAGGTCCGAGATGAGGGCCCCGTGGGCGCTGAGCGCGGCTGCGACCTCCGGCAGGATCACCTGCGCACAGTCGAGCCGGCGCGCGATGGCGACGGCGTTAAGGCCGGCCGCGCCCCCGCCGCCGACGATGGCGGCCTCGCGCGGGTCGATACCCTGGTTGACGGTGATGTCCTCGATGGCATGCACCATGTTCTCGGTGGCGACGCTCATGATCGCCGCCGCCGCCTCATGGAGCGAGAGGCCGAGCTTGCCTGCGACGAGGGTCTCGATCGCCTTGGCCGCTGCCTCGGTCTCCAAGGCCATGGTGCCGCCGAGGAAGTAGGCGGGGTCGATCCAGCCGAGAATTACCGAGGCGTCGGTGACAGTCGGCTCGGTGCCGCCGGCGCCGTAGCAAACGGGGCCGGGGACGGCGCCGGCGCTCTTCGGCCCGACATGGAGCAGGCCGCCCTCGTCGACCCAGGCGATGCTGCCGCCGCCCGCGCCGATGCTCTTCACGTCCACCGCCGGGAAGCCGGTCATGTGGCCGCGGTATGGCTGGCCGATCCAGGTCTCCCGCGTCCACGGGATACGCCCTTCGCGCACCAGGCTCACATCGAAGGTCGTGCCGCCGGTATCGGCGATGATGGCGGTATCGACACCGGAGTCGGCCTGGGCGTAGGCACGGCCTGCGATGGGCGCCATGGCGGGGCCCGAGTTGATCGAATGGATCGGCGCGCTCGCCATGTCGGCCGCATCCATGGCGCCGCCCTGGGTCGTGACCACCAGCACCCGGCCGCCGAAGCCTGCGTCGCGCAGGCGCGACTCCAGGCCGCCGAGGTAGCTGCCCATGAGCGGCTTGAGCGAGCCGTCGATGCAGGTGGAGGACGCGCGGCGGTATTCGCGGAGCGAGGGGTTGAGCACGTGCGAGAGTGTGTAGGGCACGCCCGGCAGGTGGCGCTCCAGCAGCTCGCCGACGCGAAGCTCGTGCGCGGGGTTCACGATGGACCAGAGCAGGCAGACGCCAACCGCCTCGATCTCCTGGCCCTTGAGCTCTTCGATGATCGCGACGACGCCTACTTCATCGAGCGGCTCGGTGACGGTGCCGTCGTAGGCCACGCGCTCGGGCACCTCATAGGTGAGCGAGCGCGGCACATAGGGCTCGGGGTAGGGCACGGTGAAGTTGAAGGGCTCGATGCGCCCGCCCTCGCGGAACACCAGCACGTCCGGATGGCCCTTGGTGGTGAGGAAGGCCGTGCGCGCGGTGTTGCCGGTGACGATGGCGTTGATCGCGTGGGTGGTGCCGTGGATCAGCATCTCGCCGCGGCCGAGCAAGGTCTCGCGGCTCTCGCCCAGGTCGTCTGCGGCGTGGGACAGCGTTTCCAGAACGCCGGCGACCGGGTCCGACGGCGTGGTCGGCGCCTTGTACATGCGCAGGCCCCCGTCGTCGGACTCGACGACAAGGTCCGTGAAGGTTCCCCCGGTATCGACCGCAAATCGCATGGCTCTCCCGCCGCGTCAGATGCTTGTCCCCCCGCCCATCGGTCTCCCCCGCAGGGCGCGCGCGACCCTAGCCCGAATCGGTATGAGACGCCACGGCCCGCCCGCCAGAGGTGTTGGGCTGCTGTGGGTTAGAGGGCGTCGGTTTCGATGATGTCGACGCCGCGCTGGCGGTCGATCAGGTAGATGAGGCCGCGGTCGTCGACGGTGACGTCGTTGGAGGAGGCGCGCTCGCACCCCTCCGGCGGGTCGGGGACGTAGCGCGCGACCTCGCAGGGCGCGAAGGGGTCCGACACGTCCACCAGGCGCAGGCCCTGGGCGAACCAGGCGAAGGGCACGACGTTGCCGGTGAACCGGTCCGAGGGCTGGTGGCAGCCGGTCATGTCGGGCTGGGGGCTGCCGTCCTGATCGACGCCATCCACGTGGATGGTGCTGATGGGGATGGGGCAGCGCTCGTCGGGGCGAAGCTGGGGCATGGCGGTTCAGAGAGCGGCGGTTTCGATGATGTCGACGCCGCGCTGGCGGTCGATCAGGTAGATGAGGCCGCGGTCGTCGACGGTGACGTCGTTGGAGGAGCCACGCTCGCATCCCTCC
>JAPOPO010000050.1 GCA_026712885.1 Rhodospirillales bacterium
CATCTCGAGGAACTGCTCGGCGATCCGCTCCTGCGCCGGGTCGATGTCCACGAAGGTGACGTCCAGCGCGCAGCCCGCCCCCTTGCCTAGGCTCATCCCGGCCGCCCCGAGGACCAGCACGCGGGTCTCGCCCGCCTCGCAGAGCGTCCGCTCGATCCGCTCGGCGTAGTCCCAGCCGCGCGCTTCGGGACCGTGGCGCGAGGCTGCCTGTCCGGAGACCTCCAGCATGCGACCGCCGTCCTCAAGTTCGACGATCCGGTAGTCCGCGTAGGCGTTCCGCTCGACGTAGCGGGTTGCCTCGACCCACAGGTCCAGCGCGGGAAACACCGCCATCGCGGCCGCCGCGGCGGCGGGAACGCTTCTCAGGCTCGCGAGCCCGGCGGCGAGCAACAGACCGCCGACGACGGCGATCGAGGCGGCTGCCGTGCCCAGCCCGGGCAGCAGCAGGAACGTGGTCAAAAGGGCCCCGAGGACGTTGCCCGCCGTCGAAAGCGCGAAGATGCCGCCCGCCGTCTCGGAGGGGTTCCGCCCGGGGGCGCACGCGTGGGCCAGCAGCACGCTCTCGGCCAGCAGCCAGCCCACCGGTGCAATGCCTACAACGGAATACGCCGCGACCTGGGCCAGCGGCGGGACGGGCAGGCCGAACGCCGCCAGCGTCCCGAGGTCGCTCAGCCAGAACGCCGCCAAGGCCCCCGCGGCCGACAGCCGCACGGCGAGACGGCGCCGCAGGCCCCCGCGCCTGGCCAGCAGTCCTCCCCGACGGTAGCCTCCGGCCAGCGCCGCCAGATAGACCGCCAGCAGCACGGCGGTGACCGAGACGGCGCTGCCGGCCCACGGCACCATCCGCCGCAGGGCCAGGATCTCGGTGGCCAGCGAGGCGTAGCCTTCCGCCAGCAGGATCGCTCCCAGCGCGGCTGGGGGGAGCGCCGCACGCCCTCGGAACTCGTCGCTCATTGGATCTAGCGCTCCCTGTCTGCCGCCCGCGCAGGTTCGCGCGGCCTGGCGATTCCGGGGTCCTGTGCCCCGCCAATCCGCTGGCAGCACGTCGACACGTCGTGCCGGTCCTCCCGCGCCGAAGCGGCGAGCACGACATCGCGCTCCTCCGGCCCGAGCTGCTGCCGGAGATCCCAGCCGTTCCAGGCAACCGCCAGGGCCTCGGCGGACGTCAGCGCGAGCACCTTGCGAGTGCCGGCGGTCGAGCCCGTTTCCGGGCCGGACGCGACCTGCGAGACGGGGTGGCTCTAGGCCGGATCCGCATCGCCTTCCGCCTCCGGCGAGGCCTCGGCGGGGGTCTCGCCCTGTCCCGGCAGCCATGCGCCCGCGACGGCGCCGGACAGGGTCCTGGGACCGGGACGGCGAGCGACGCTACAAGACGGAGGTCGTCTGCAACGCCAGCGACGTCATCGTGGCGTGGCTGCCCGGACAGGGCGAGGTCCCCGCCGAGGCCTCGGCGGAGGCGGAAGGCGATGCGGACCCGGCCTAGAGCCACGCCGTCTCGCGGGTCGCATCCCGCCGCACGCTGGCGCCGCAAGGAGGGGCAGCGATGAGCGGGGCGGATGAGCTTGCCGTCGACTTCGCCGGACCGGACACCGTGACGGAGTGGCGCGCCTGCCCGGTGGACGCGCAGGGGCGGAGCGCGGGGGCAGCCTACACGCTCCGCCATCGCAAGCAAGACGGCAACGCCGCCCTGAACGACGCGTCCGGCACGGCGGTGGCCACCACGGCTGGGATCGTGGAAGACTCCGAATTGAAGGCCTGGGCAGCGGGGCACATCCGCCGCGACACGGCACGGCGGCCGGACAGGCGGCGGCGCGCGTACGAGGTCGTCGCGAGGATCGCAACCGGCCCGGGAGCGGGTTCGACCGCCGGCACTCGCAAGGTGCTCGCGCTGACGTCCGCCGAGGCCCTAGCGGTTGCCTGGAACGGCTGGGATCTCCGGCAGAAGCTCGGGCCGGAGGAGCGCGATGTCGTGCTCGCCGCGTCGGCGCGGAAGGACCGGCACGACGTGTCGACGTGCTGCCAGCGGGTTGCCGGGGCGCCGGACCCCGGAATCGCCAGACCGCGCGAGCCCTCGCGGGCGGCCGGCAGGGAGCGCTAGATCCAATGAGCGACGAGTTCCGAGGGCGTGCGGCGCTTTCCCCGGCCGTGCTGGGAGCGATCCTGGTGGCGGAAGGCTACGCCTCGCTGGCAACCGAGATCCTGGCCCTGCGGCGGATGGTGCCGTGGGCCGGCAGCGCCGTCTC
>JAPOPO010000252.1 GCA_026712885.1 Rhodospirillales bacterium
ACATCGAGCGCTACGTGAAATGCGACAACTGCGGCGTGCTCATCTATGACGAGGGCATCTCCGCCGCGGTGAAGGGCAGGGATCAGCTCTTCTGCTCCGATTGGTGCGTCCAGTGGTTCACGGCGCGGGCCGACGGTGTCGAGCAGCCGCGCATTCCGCTGCCGAAGCAGGGCATCCACGAGACTGGCTGAGCGCGTAGCACCGCGCGACGCATCCGATCGATCCTCCGGCCGGCGGGGCAAGGCATCATGAGCGACCTGGTCGGGATCGACGTGGGCGGAACCTTCACTGACTTCGTTCGCTACGATCCCGAGACCCAGGCTGTCGATGTCTGGAAGCCCCTGTCCACCCCGGCCGACCCGATCGACGGCATCGTCGACGGGCTGGACCTCTCCGGTGACGTGGGCGGCATCGGCAACATCCGCTTCGGCACGACCATCGCGACCAATGCGATTCTGGAGCGCAAGGGCGCGACGGTCGCCTACCTCACCACCACGGGTTTTCGCGACGTCCCCTTCATCCAGCGGGGCAAGCGCAAGAGCCACTACGACATCACCTGGGTCAAGGCCAAGCCGCTGGTGAAGCGGCGCCACTGCTACGAGGTGGACGAGCGGATTCTGGCGCGGGGCGAGGTCTATCACCCCCTCGACACCGAGCGCGTCCGCGCCATTGCCCGCGAAATCAAGGCGCTTGGCCGTGTTGAGGCGGTCGCCATCAACTTCCTCTTCTCCTTCGTGACGCCCGACCATGAGCGCGCCGCCCGGGAAATCTTCGCCAAAGAGTGCCCGGACATTCCGGTCAGTATCTCCTACGAGGTGCTGCCCAAGTGGAAGGAGTTCGAGCGCTCGTCCACCACCATTACCGACGCATACATCAAGCCCGTCGTGGGCCACCACCTCGGCGCCATGCGCACGCGGCTCGACGGGAAGGGCATCACCCGCAAGGTAGCGGTCATCAGATCCAACGGCGGCGAGATGACCCTGGAGGGGGCCGCACGTCACCCCATCCAGATGACCCTCTCCGGACCCACCGGCGGCGTGGTGGGCGCCAAGCAGATCGCCCGCAGCGTCGGCGTCGATCACCTGGTCACCCTCGACATGGGCGGCACCTCCACCGATGTCTCCACTGTGGTCGGCGGTAGCGAGAGCTTCACTACGAGCTTCGAGATCGAGTTTGGCCTGCCGATCCAGATTCCCATGATCGATATCCGCACCATGGGCGCAGGCGGCGGCTCGCTGGCCTGGATCGACAAGGGCGGCATGCTGCGCATGGGGCCGGAAAGCGCCGGCGCGAACCCGGGCCCCGCCTGCTACGGCCTCGGCGGCACCCAGGCCACCGCGACGGACGCCAACCTCGCGCTCGGGCGCATCAATCCCGCGAACTTCCTCGGCGGCGCCATGGCGCTCGACGCAGACGCCGCATCGAAGGCCATCTCGGAGGTCGCGGCGGCGATCGACAGGCCGGTCGAGGAGACCGCGCTCGCCATGGTGCAGATCGCCAACAACAACATGATCGGCGCGCTCCGCTCGGTGCTGACCGAGCGCGGCCTCGACCCGCGCGATTTCACCTTGCTGGCCTTCGGTGGCGCCGGCCCTGTCCACGTCGCCGACCTCATGGTCCACGCCAACATCCCGAGCGGCATCGTGCCCAACCATCCGGGCCAGTTCTCGGCCTTCGGCTTCCTGATGACCGATGCCAGAGTCGACCTGGAGCGGACGGCGCAGATGACCTCCGCAGCCTTCGACGCGGACCATGCCAACCGCGTCCTCTCGGACCTGATCCGCGAGAGCATCGCCGCGCTCGAAGAGCAGGGCTACACCGAGAACATCGAGATCCACCGCTCGCTGGAGATGCGCTATCTCGGGCAGAACCACGAGCTCGACGTGCCCATCGCCTTCGACCGCTTCGACGAGAGCACGATGCCGGGGCTGTGGGAGGCATTCCATGGGGCGCACCGCGACCGCTTCAATTTCGACATTCCCGGCGAGAAGATCGAGATGACCTCGGTCAAGGTCACCGCGGTGTCGGTGACCGACAAGCTGCAGCTCGCCGAGATCGGCGAGGCCGAAGGCGAGCCGGAGCCGGCGGCCACACGCCGCGTTCTGTTCGAGGAGGGCTGGGCGGAGACACCGGTCCACGATCGCGCTCGGCTACGCCATGGACACCGCTTCGAGGGCCCGGCGCTGATCGAGGAGCCTGCCTCGGTTTCCGTCATCCGTCCCGGTCAGCCGGTACGGATCGATCGTTACGGCAATATTCTGATCGGCGAGATCGCGCGCCGGGCTTGACCCCTATCGGAGCCCGCACGCGGGCGAGGAAAGGAACCGGTCATGGACATGGTCACGATGAACATCATCGAATCCGCCATGATCGCGATCTGCCGCGAAATGGGCGTCAACGTGCAGAAGACCGCCTATTCTACGGTTTTCTCCGAGGCCGAGGACTTCACCTGCGCGCTGGCCAACACCGATGGCGAGTTGATCGCGGTTGCCGATTTTTGCCCGGCGCAGATCGGCGGCGTGCCGCTGCTCGTCCGTTCGATGGTGAAGGAGATTTCGCTTTCCGAGATCGACGAGGGCGACGTCATCGTCCACAACGACCCCTACCGCGGCGGCCTGCACACGCCCGAGCACACCATGTTCAAGCCGTACTTCGTCGACGGCGAGCTGATGGGCTTCGCTGTTGCCATCGGTCACTTCGTCGAGGTGGGCGGCATGGTGCCGGGCGGCTTCCCCGGCGAGGCCACAGAGATCTTCCACGAGGGGCTGCGCGTGCCCCCGGTCAAGATCAAGAAGCGCGGCGAGGACGTGGTCGAGGTCTGGAAGCTGATGCTCGCCAACGTCCGCACGCCGCGTCAGAACTACGGCGACATCAGGGCGATGATCTCCGCCGTCGATCTGGGCGAAGCGCGGATGAGGGAGCTGGTCGGCAAGCACGGCCACGAGACCTTTCGCCGCACCGTGACCGACCTCATGGACTATTCGGAAGCCCGGATGCGGGCCGAGATCCGGGCCTTCCCCGACGGCTGCTACCGCTTCGAGGACGCGCTGGAGGACGACGGCATCGAAGACAAGGAGTACACCATCCGCTGCGCGGTGCACGTGCAGGGTGACGAGGTGGTGATTGACTACACCGGCTCCTCGCAGCAGGCGCTGGGCCCGATCAACGCCACCCTCGGCGTGGCTTGGTCAGCGTCCTACAACGCGATGCTGCATCTCACCGACCAGACGATCCCGAAGAACTCGGGCTGCTTCCGCCCGATCCGGGTGATCGCGCCGGCGGGCTCGGTGATGAACGTGGACTATCCGGGCTCCGAGGTCGGCGGCAACACCGAAACCCACCCGGTCATCGTCGCCACCATCCTGGGCGCGATGGCGCCGGCGGCGCCCGACCGGGTGATGGCCTCGGAGGGCACCACCCACGGTTGCTTGGTCTTCGGCGGCTACGATGCGCGCAACGACGAACCCTTCGGGGCCCTGGACATCTCCTATGTCGGCTATGGCGGGCGCAGCTTCGCCGATGGCAACGACGCCACGGATTCGATCAACGGCAACTGCGCCAACACGCCGGTCGAGGTGTTCGAAACGCGCTTCCCGTGGATCGTCGAGGAGTATGGACTGTGTCCGGATTCGGGCGGGGCCGGCGCTCATCGCGGCGGGTTGGGCACGTCCAAGACCATGCTATGCACCGGCGATCTGATGATCAGCCAGATGACCAACAAGCACAAGAAAACCGCCTGGGGCCTCTACGGCGGCGCTGACGGCTTGCCCGGCGCCACCCTCTACCAGGGGGAAGGCGCCAACCGCTGGACCACGGTCGGCGAGGCGTTCGGCAAGGTCTCAACCACCAAGTACTCGAACGTGCCGATCCGCCCCGGCGAGCGTGTCTCCGTCAAGGTGCCGGGCGGCGGCGGCTACGGCGAGCCGCGCGAGCGCGACCCGCGAGCGGTGGTGGAGGATGTGCTCGAGGGCTATGTCAGCGCCGAGGCTGCGGCGCGGGACTACGGCTACGATCCATCCTGGGTCGCGCGCTACGGCAAGGATGCGCCGCTGCCCGAGGCGGCTGAATAACCCGAGCGGGGACAGAGAAAGGAACCCGTCATGGACATGGTCACGATGAACATCATCGAATCCGCCATGGTCGCGATTTGCCGCGAGATGGGCGTCAACGTGCAGAAGACGGCCTACTCCACGATCTTCTCGGAGGCCGAGGACTTCACCTGCGCGCTGGCCAACACCGATGGCGAGATGATCGCTGTGGCCGAGTTCTGTCCGGCCCAGATCGGCGGCGTGCCGCTGCTGGTCCGTTCGATGGTGAAGGAGATTTCGCTCTCCGAGATCGACGAGGGCGACGTCATCGTCCACAACGACCCCTACCGGGGCGGCCTGCACACGCCTGAGCACACCATGTTCAAGCCGATCTTCGTCGATGGTGAGCTGATGGGCTTCGCCGTTGCCATCGGCCACTTCGTCGAGGTCGGCGGCATGGTGCCGGGTGGCTTCCCGGGCGAGGCCACCGAGATCTTTCACGAGGGCCTGCGCGTGCCCCCGGTCAAGATCAAGAAGCGCGGCGAGGACGTGGTCGAGGTCTGGAAGCTGATGCTCGCCAACGTGCGCACACCCCGGCAGAACTACGGCGATATCAGGGCGATGATCTCCGCCGTTGATCTGGGCGAAGCGCGGATGGGGGAGCTGATCGCCAAGTACGGCCGCGAGACCTTCCGTCGCACCGTCATCGACCTCATGGACTATTCCGAGGCCCGGATGCGGGCCGAGATTCAGGCCTTCCCCGACGGCTGCTACCGCTTCGAGGACGGGCTCGAGGACGACGGCATCGAGGACAAGGAATACACCATCCGCTGCGCGGTCCACGTGCAGGGTGACGAGGTGGTGATTGACTACACCGGCTCCTCGCCACAAGCCTTGGGCCCGATCAACGCCACCCTCGGCGTGGCTTGGTCGGCCTCCTATAACGCGATGCTGCACCTGACCGACCAGACGATCCCGAAGAACTCGGGCTGCTTTCGCCCGATCCGGGTGATCGCGCCGGCAGGCTCGGTGATGAACGTGGACTATCCGGGCTCCGAGGTCGGCGGCAATACCGAGACTCATCCGCTCATCGTCGCCATCATCCTGGGCGCGATGGCGCCCGCGGCGCCCGACCGCGTGATGGCCTCCGAGGGCACCACCCACGGCTGCTTCGTTTTCGGCGGCTACGATGCGCGCAATGACGAGCCCATCGGCGCGTTCGATTTCACCTACGTCGGTTACGGCGGGCGCAGCTTCGCCGATGGCAACGACGCCACCGATTCGATCAACGGCAACTGCGCCAACACGCCGACCGAGGTGTTCGAGACGCGCTTCCCATGGATCGTCGAGGAGTATGCGCTGCGCCCGGATTCGGGCGGCGCCGGTGCCCATCGCGGCGGCCTGAGCATCTCCAAGACCATGCTCTGCACCGGCCCGGTGATGATCAGCCAGATGACCAACAAGCATAAGAAGGTCGCCTGGGGTCTGTACGGCGGCGGCGAGGGTATCGCGGGCGCCACGCTCTATCAGCAGGAGGGCGCCAACCGCTGGACCACGGTGGGCGCGGCGTTCGGCAAAGTCTCGACCACCAAGTACTCCAACGTGCCGATCCGGCCGGGCGAGCGGGTTTCGGTCAAGGCGCCGGGCGGTGGCGGTTATGGCGAGCCGCGCGAGCGCGACCCGCGTGCCGTGGTGGAGGACGTGCTTGAGGGCTATGTCAGCGCCGAGGCTGCGATGCGGGATTACGGCTACGAGCCCTCCTGGGTCGCGCGCTACGGGGAGGACGCGCCGCTGCCGGAGGCGGCCGAATAGCCCGGGCGGGGGCCTGGAGATGGCCGCGACCGACCAGGCCGACGAGGCCGTTCAAGCTACCGTCACCATCAAGAAGTACGCCAATCGGCGGCTCTACAACACCGCCACCAGCAGCTATGTGACTCTCGAAAACCTCTGCGACATGGTGCGCAATGGCGAGGACTTCGTCGTCTGCGACGCGAAGTCCGGCGAGGACATCACCCGCCAGGTGCTGACCCAGATCATCGTCGAGCAGGAGGCCAAGGGGCAGAAGATGCTCCCGCTCAGCTTCCTGCGCCAACTGATCCAGCTTTACGGCGACAACGTCCAGGCATTCGTGCCCCGCTATCTCGAGCTCACCATGGAGACCTTC
Source organism: Rhodospirillales bacterium (assembly GCA_026712885.1). GTDB lineage: Bacteria > Pseudomonadota > Alphaproteobacteria > UBA828 > UBA828 > WTGU01. The sequence goes on from JAPOPO010000252.1 coordinate 6,193, forward strand.
GCGCGCAATCGCGGCGACCTCCATGAGCGCATGAACGACAGCTTCGGCGGCATGTTTCCGGTCGACGAATTCCAGGCCATGGCCGAGCGCAACATGGCGCTGATGCAACGCACCATGGAAATGTTCTCGGGTTTCCCCGCCGGCGAGCGTCGCGAGGAGCCGAAATCCGACGGTGACGGCGATGAGTCGGGGGACGTTGGCGCCGTCCTCGACAGGCTCGACAAGATGCAGGCCCAACTCGATGCCCTGAGCGGAGGCAGGCCAAAGACCGAGGACGACTAGGCGCGCGCCCCGCGCGGATTTCCATTCATCACAGCCTGCGCAAGACGCCGCACCGGTTGCGCCCGTGCCGTCCCGGCTCTTACCATCCCGCCACCGATCACCCGACAGGCGAGGACAGGGATGGCTTCAGCGACGAAAATGGCCGCGGCGCTGGTCGCCGGGGCAGCGATGCTGTGTGCGGCGCACATCGCGACGGCGGAGGAGAGCGGCAGCGTCCGCCTCATCCGCACCTATGTGCAGGACTACACCACCATCGACCAACCCGGTGAGAGGGTCACCGGCGGGACCTTGAACGGCGTGGTCACCATTCTGGAGAGCAGCGGCGGACCGTTCGTCGAAGGCACGCACGACCGCGCCACCTGCGTGGTCTACATCAAGCGTTCGGAGGCGGGCTTCGACCTCGAGGTGCCCTGCGAGACGACCGCGTCTTCGGGCGATCGCTGGTACACGTTCTCCGAGCGGCGTGAGGGCGACGTCGAGGCGGGCAGCGGCGGTCCCGGCACCATGGACATTCTGGGCGGCACGGGGCCTTACGAAGGGGTGACAGGAAGCTGCACCTACGAAGTCGACTACCTGCCGGACGGTTGGGTCGTCATGATCGCGGACTGCACCTGGCAGAAGTAGCGCCGCAGCCGGCGGTGCGCCTCGTGCTCAGACAGCGGCCCAGACGGCGCCTTCGATCCCGCCGACTGGGCGGCCGGCCTTGATGTGGATGCGGCGGCCGGGGAGGCGGCGCAGGACATCGACCAGGTTCGTCGCCTCGAAGACCACCAGGTCGGCGGGGGAGCCTGCGGCGACGGCAGGCACGGGCGCGCCGATGATCCTTGCCGCCCGGGTGGTCACCATCTCGAAGCCGTCGCGGACCTCCTCGTCGGTCCTCATGCCGGCGCTGTGCACGGTCATGTAGGCAAGCTCCACCGGGTCCATCCGGTTAAAGCGGTACCAAATGTCGTACATGTTGTCTGCGCCGGCGGCGACGTTGATGCCGGCGTCGAGCATCTCCTTCACCCGCGACGAGCCCCGGTTCTTAGGCGTACGGCCTTCGCCGCCCAGCATCTGGAGATTGGCGATCGGCAGAACGGTGACCGCCATCTCGGCGTCCAGCACCTTGTCGATCACCCGTGTCGCCTCCTCGTCGGGGTAGACCGCGAGCGCGTTGCAGTGGCTCGCGACGACCCGGCCCCGCATGCCGTGGACGATCGTGGCCTCGGCCAGCATCTCCAGCGTCTTCAGCTCGGCCCGGTCCATGTAGTCGGCGTGCATCTCCACGCCCACATCGAATTCGGCGGCGAGATCGAGAATGGTCTCGACGTGGGTGCGTTGGTCTTCGACCGAGGCCTCCACTTCCGGCAACCCTCCGACCGCTGCTGCGCCCATGTTGAGCGCCTCGCGCAACAGCGCCGGCGCCTCAGGGTCGGCGACGATGCCTTCCTGGGGGAAGGCCACGAGGGTGACATCGACGATACCGGCGAAGCGATCGCACGCGCGCATCACGCCCTCGAACGAGACCAGCCTGGTCGCGAAGTCCACGTCGATCTGGGCGTGCAGGCGGCCGATCCCGTGGGCGGCGGCAAGGCGGAGGGCGGTGCTGGCGCGCTCCTCCACGTCGGCGACGGTGAAATGGATCTTGACCTCACGAGCCCGGTCGAGGGCCTCCTGCGGCCCGCGCGCACCTAGCAGGTCGCGACTCAGCACCTTGTCGATATGGAAATGCGGATCGACGAAGGAGGGCGTGACCAGCCCGCCGCGCGCGTCGATACGCGCCCCCGCGTGGCCGTCGAGGGTGGGCGCGACCGCCTCGATGCGCCCGTCGCGAATGCCGATGGAGACCGGCGCTTCATCGTCGAGGCGCACCGCGTCGTGAACAAGAAGGTCCCACTCAGGGCCCGGAGCCGCGTCCGTCATGTCTCCTCCGTCACTAATGTGTTTGTCGGGGCCGTAACGTCATTCCCAGTAGATCGGCGTGGTGGTGATGACCTCGACGCTGTTCCTGTGGACGATCAGGTTCTGCTCGAAGCCCACCGCGCCGACCCCCTCCCAGGCGAGGAAGGCCTCGGAGCTGCACACCATATTTTCCTGAATCAGCTGGTCCTCATCGCAGGTCGAAAGCCCGTACATCGGGTTCTCGAACATCATGTCGCAGAGGTGGCCGTAGAGCGGCCATTGCAGACCGGCCTGGTCAACCGTGTCGCCGCCGCCTGCTTCCCTGGTCAGCCGGTCGCCCTCGCGCGCCAGCTCGTGGGGCGAGACACCGGGGTGGATCTTTTCCATCACGCCGTCGACGATGCCCATGCAGGCTTCCATCAGCTCGCGTTGGGTGTTGCTCGGCCGGCGCCCGCACACCGCCGTCCGCCCCGGGTCCAGGAAGTATCCGTGGCGCATCGGCCCCATGATCCAGGCGCGCACGAAATCACCCTCGACAGGCGCGGAATCGGGATCGGCGCCGCTCAGCGGATAGCGGCTGAAGTTGTTCATCTCGCCGCCGGTGCCGTGGGAAAGGCGGATGATCGCGGGAATGCCGCCCCGGCGCACCACCTCCGCGGCACCGGCGGCGGCGGCCTCGGCCTCGGTCTGGCCTGAGACGAGCCCCTCCATGATCAGCGTCAACGCGCGGCTCGCAATGTCGCCCGCCTCGCGAAAGACCTCCAATTCGCGCGCACTCTTGACGTGCTGCACCGACTTGACGAGGTCGTCTTCCGGGCGCCAGTCGATGCGCGGACACCATTCACGCAACCAATCCATGTACTTGCAGGGCAGAAAGTCGGTGCCAACGATGGCCACCGGGCCGGTGATCCCCTGCTCGTTGAGAGCATCGGCGGTGCCCTTGATCGGGTTCTGGTGCCAGTGCCAGCTGTCGGTGGCGAGCCAATCCGCAGGCTCCAGAAGCTCGTCGTTGTGCAGCTCCGGCTCCCGGCCTGCACGCATGATCACAGCATTGTGGCCGCGTCCCTGCCAGAGGTTGTTGTCGGGCGTCTGGCCGGGGTGTCCCGAATAGTGGTTCACCAGCCAGAGCAGGTTGGCGCAGCGGTCGTAGGAGCTCGCGCCTCTCGACCAGATGACGGCAGTTTCGTAGCCGCGGCGCGCTATCTCGGCGTGTACCTTGGCCCACCGCGCCTCGTATTCCTCTCTGGGAAAGACCTGGCTCGTCATGGTTGCCCCCTCGGCTCACCGTCATCGAAGGTTACTTCCATCGGCGGCATTCCACCAACCGGCGGGGGTCGGCGAGGATCGGCGCAAGCAGCCCGTCGAACCCGTCCGGCGCAAGCTGTGTCTCCCATGCGACCGTGACCTTTTGCTCGAAGCCGTAGCTGCCTTCGAGCAGGACCGCATCGGGGCTCCGCCGGCCGGTCCGCCTAGCGCGGCGCGCTTGAGCCATGGGTCGAGGCCAGTCGTCCCAGCCCCCCTGTCCGGGTGAGCTCGCGGTCCAACACCTCGACGATCGCGGCCGCCAGCGCGCGAATGGCACCGGTCGCCCCGACGGGGTTCCAGAAGAGCCCGATGTCGAAGTCATCGAGAGCGGGCAGCTCCGCACACGGTGGCAGGGGGCGCAGCGTCGGCGGTACGGTGCTCTGCGAGATCGCCGTCAGGCCGAGTCCGCTTTCGATTGCCGCCTGGTTGCCGGCGAGGTTGGAGCTGGAATAGACGATCCTGTATGGGATGTCCCGGCGCCGCAGCGCGCTGAGTACGCGCAGCCGGTACTGGCAGCCATCCGGGAAGAGGACGAGCGGGAGCGGACGCCGCGCGCGCAGATCGTGGGCCTGGCTGCCGACCCAGGCCATCGGCTCGCGCCATTGATCCGTCAGATGGACGGTCGATCTGTCGTCGTGCACGGCCAGCACGACGTCGAACTCGTTCCGGGCCAATCCGCCAATCAGGTCGCGGCTCAGCTCGCAGGTCACGTCGAGCGCGATATCCGGGTGGGCCTCCGAGAACCGGCCGAGCAGCTGGGGCAGGAACGAGAGCGCGAAATCGCTCGGGATGCCGACGCGGATCGTCCCGGTCAGGATGCCGCCGTCCAGGCGGCCGACGCACTCGTCGTTCAACGCCACGATCTGCTTGGCGTATTCGAGGACGATCTCGCCCTGCGGCGTGAGACCGAAGGACTTGCCGGAATTGGCGAGGATGGGCGCGCCCACGATCTGCTGCAGCCGGCGCATCTGCAGGCTCACCGCCGACTGCGAGCGTCCGATCTCTTCGCCGGTCCGCGAGAAGCTCTGCGTCCGCGCCAGAACGAGCAAAGTTCTCAACAGGTCGATCGGGAGGATGCGTTCCATTGGTGCATCATAAGTGTCACTCATGAAGCTATATTGACTATTAATAAGGATAATCAATCGCTCGGTGCTATTTCTGGTCGCTGGCACCTCGTAAAGTGACGGGATCGGCTGACGAGAATGACAACGATACGGAGGGAGGCAGCGTGACCGACACGGAGAGGATCACCACGCAGAAGGTCTGGAGCGTGGGCGAGATGCGGCGGCGCCTGCGCAATCTGCACGCGCTGATGGACGAGCGCTCGCTCGACGCCGTGATCCTGACGAGCCTTCACAACGTCCTCTATTACACCGGGTTCTTCTGCCCGCCCTTCGGCCGGCTGCATTCCGCCGTCGTCCCGAGGACCGGTGAGCCCGCGCTCATCGTCTCCCTGATCGAGGATTTGCGGCCGCAGCACTGCTGCTACTACGAGGACATTCGCCTGTTCGACGACTGGGAGATGAGCCCGCTGGAGAACAACGTGCGGCTCTTCGGCGAGGTGCTGCGCGATCACGGAATTTCCGGCGGCCGCCTGGGCTACG
>JAPOPO010000049.1 GCA_026712885.1 Rhodospirillales bacterium
GCTCACGGCAGCCGGCCTGCGGCCGGCGCCTGCGCGAGCGCGCCGCAGGAGCGGCGGGGCGCGGGCGCCGCCCCGCTCGCGGCCCTCCACGGACGGGCTGCCTCCCCGGGGGGGAAGGTTTACTTTCCGGAGGACGGCACGGTCTACGTGCGCCCGCGCACGGGGCGCTACGGCGCGATCAAGCCGATCCGGAGCAAGCTCGCGGGTGAGCGCGACGTCTTCGCCGAGCTCAAGGCGGAGGCGCCCGACATGGCGCGGGGCGCGGGGACGGTGTGCCTGCACAACACGCCGCTCGGCATGCGCCATCCCGAGTTCACGGTGCGCAACTGCTACGGCGATTCCTACGTCTACAGCCTGTGCCCGGCCTACGAGGAGGTGCGCCGCTACGTGGTGACGCTCTGCGTCGACATGGCGGAGCGCTACGAACTCGACGGGCTGGCGCTGGAGCCCCCCGGGTTCCTGCCATTCGATCACGGCTTCCACCACGAATTCTTCCTGCTGCCGATGAACCGCTGGGCCGGCTGGCTGCTCGGGCTCTGCTTCTCCGAAGGCACCATCGCCGCGGCCGAGGCGCTCGGCATCGATGCCGAGCGGCTGCGCTGGCAGGCCTGCGCCGCGCTGGACTCGTTCTTCGCCCAGCCTGAGCCGGTACCTGACCACGTTGCCGCCGAGTGGTGGATCGCGGACCTGATCGCGGATCCGGAATGGGCGGTGTTCCTGAGCTGGCGCTGCCAGCTCGTGGCCGATCTGGTGGCCGAGGTGCGCGCGGCGCTGCCGCGGGAGACCAAGCTCGCGGTAATCCCGACGGTGCAGCGGCCGACGGCCGCGGCTTGGTCGGAAGGGACCGACTTGAAGCTGCTCGCTGAGGCTGCGGATACGCTGGAAGTTCCGGCCTACGAGGCGAGCGCGGCCGCCGTAGCCCTCGATGCCGGTGACGTGCGCCGCCGCGCAGGCGCGGACGCGCGGATCAGCTACATCCTGCGACCGGCCCATCCCGACCTCGCGAACGGGGCGGAGACCGCTGCCGCCGTGCGTGCGCTCAAGGAGGGCGGGCTTCAGGGACTCGCGTTCTACAACTATGGGCACGTCGCTCTCAGCGCGCTCGAGCGGGTGCGCGAGGCGCTCGCCGTGCTGGAGGAGGGGCCATGACGCGCTTCGAGGGAAAGGCGGCCCTGGTCACCGGCGGGGGCGGCGGCATCGGCAGCGCGATTGCCCGACGGCTCGCCGTCGAGGGTGCGGCCGTCGGCGTGCTGGACCGACGGGGCGATGCAGCGGCGGCAGTGTCGGCGCGAGTCGAAGCCGCTGGTGGACACGCGCTCCCGCTCACGGCCGAGATCACCGACCCCGACTCCGTCGCCGTCGCGCTGACGCAGATGACTAACGCCATCGGTGCGCCTGACGTGCTGATCAACAACGCCGCCTGGGCCGTCAAGGGCGATCTGGAGAGCACCGGGCTTGCCGACTGGAAGGCGGAGCTGGAGATCGACCTGGACGGTCAGTTCGTGTGCGCCAAGGCCGTTTTGCCGGGGATGGTCGCGCGCGGTGCTGGCGCCATCGTCAATATCGGTTCGGTGAACGGCCTGTTGGCTCTCGGCAACCCCGCATACAGCGCCGCCAAGGCTGGACTTCTGAGCTTCACCCGTTCGCTCGCGGTGGAGTATGGGCCCAAGGGCATCCGCGCCAACATGGTCTCGCCCGGCACGGTGGAGACGGACATCGAAACCTGGCGCATACGGCGGCAGAAGAACCCCAAAATCTTCGATCAGCTAGCGCGCTGGTATCCCGTCGGGCGCGTCGGCCAGCCCGAGGATATCGCCGCCGCCGTCGCCTTCGTCGCGGCCGACGAAGCGGGCTTCGTCAACGGCGCTAACCTGGTGGTGGACGGCGGGCTCACGGCAGGGCTACCGGTGATGATCGAGGAGCTGATCCTCGAATAGGCGTGCCTCCTGCCGTCCCTATTTCTTACGGCACGAACAGGCTTCCTTGCGCGCTCCTCCGCCGTTCCCTATTAGGGGACGAAGGAACTTCATGACCGAGGGCGGAACCCATGACCGAGACTCTGTCTGGCGGCTGCCTCTGCGGAGACGTGCGCTACGAGGTCCACGGGGCACCGGTGTACGTCTTCAATTGCCATTGCTCGATGTGCCGCCGGGCGGGCGGCACCGCGTTCCAGACCTGGGCGGGCTTTGAGGCCGACGCCCTCACGGTGACGCAGGGAACGACGGAAAGCTACAAATCCTCGTCTTTTGCGACCCGGAAATTCTGCGGCCGCTGTGGCGGACAGTTGATCTACGAATACACCACGGGGCAGACCCCACCAGTGTGGGTCACGGTGGGATCGCTCGACCACCCGGAGATGTTGACGCCCGAACGCCACATTTTCGTGGCCGACAGCGTCCCGTGGGTCCATATGGCGGACGGGCTGCCGAGGACTGACGGGGAGCCGGAACTTTAGCCCGTATTTCTCACCACGGTCGCGGCCTGCGTCAAACGGCCACGCGTGCGGAACGCACGATGTATCCAGGCGTTCAATCCACCGTACTGTTCATTCGCCCAGACTGAACGGCAAACGTGAAGGCCGGTTCTTAGCTCGGCAACAGTTCCCGGACGCACCCGTCGAGGAAACGCATGAATGCGGTGCCTTTGCGGCCAGGGGATGCAGCGCAATGGCCCCAGGCCGAGGCATAGGGGCGAAACGTCACGTTCGGCATGTGTTTGGCCTCGAAGGCGTTGTCCTCCAGCGGGAAGTACAGGTCGGTCGTGCAGGGAACCAGGATCGCCCGCGCCCGGATAGCGCCGAGCGCCTGTTCGAAGTCGCCGTCATGGCGCGCGTTGGCGCTGATGTCGCCCAGCTGCCACGTCTTGAGCTTGGCCAGAAGGTCGTTGGCGTCCCATTTGAGATGATCGCCCTCCCAGTCGCGCAGCAGTGCTTCCCAGGTCTCGAAGCCAAGCTCGCAGTGGAGTTGCTCGCGGTAGAAGGTCTGCGAGTATGCCCACCCTGCGTAAACCCGTGCGAACGCCTTTAGACCGGCTTCCGGCGGTGCGGCGTAGTCACCGCCCGCAAACGTGCTATCGGCCAGGAGCGCCGCCTTCAACCCTTCGAGGAACACCTGGTTGTGCGGCGACGTCCGCGCCGAGGCGCAGAACGGCAGGATGGCGTCGACCTTATCGGGATACTGCGCCCCCCACTGATAGGACTGGCAGCCGGCCATGGACCATCCGAGCACGAGAGCGATGCGCTCGACCGCGAGCGCCTCGGTCAGCAGCCGGTACTGGCAAGCGACGTTGTCGTGGAGAGTAACGGCGGGGAAGCGTGGGCCGTCGAAGGGCGGCGGGGTGTTGCTCGGTGACGACGAGAGGCCATTGCCGAACATGTTGATCGAGACGATGAAGTAGCGCGAAGGATCGAGCGACGGCACCGCCTGCAGATAACCCTCGTTGCGCACATGCGTGCCCGTGTAGAACGTGGGCATGACGATCGCATTGTCGCCGCGCGCGTTCAGCGAACCGTAGGTCCTGTATGCGAGCTTTGCGTTCGGCAGCGTGACGCCGGATTGCAGCGTCACGTTTCCAAGCTCGAATATGTCGTAGCCCAGGGCCAACTCGACAGTCCTCAGTGGCTGCTCTCATGAACCAAGCAGCGTTACGGCACGTTGCGCTTGAGCAGGAACTGGTTCTTGAACATGCCGAGCCGGGTCATGACCTCGACGTGCGCGATGTCGGGCTGACCGTGGATGTGATCGTTCAGGAAGCTCGCGAGCTCGGTTTCCTCGTCGCATACGACCTCGACCAACAGGTCGAACCGGCCGCTCACCCACATGATGTAGACGACAGCCTGGTGAGGATCGAGCCGCTCCGCGACCGCGGATGGGGCGGTTCCCGGCGCGGTCTTGATGCCGAGCATCGCATCGGACTGGTAGTCGACGGCCACCGGGTCGACCACGGCTACGATACGGAGCATGCCGGCGTCCCGCATTCGGGTGACGCGATTGCGCACCGTTCCGCCCGATACGCCGAGCTGCTGCCCGATTTCGTCGTAGGCCGCGCGCCCGTCGTCCTGAAGGAGGCGGATAATCTGCTGGTTGAGGTCGTCGTGCGGAGACGAGAGCGGCGAAATATCACCGTCGGCACTGGCCGTCTGAAACGCCTGCAGCGTGGGTCGAGGCATGTCGTCAGCTCCTTGCGCCGCTAAACGCGGAATTGGGGTTCTATCACGGCATTGCAAATATTAGCGATTGAAAATTCGTATTTTGCAACACAAACTAAGAACAATTCATGAATCATGGCCTTTGGCGGGGCGTTTCATCAGAATTGTTATTGGAATCGAACATAGCGGAGGGAGGTCAGCATCCGATGGTCGCGACGCCGCGGAACGCATCGGGGCCTCGCCTCCGGCCCCTCGACTTGCCCCAGGGTGGCAGCGCCCCGAAATCATGGAGTGGGTAAACCGGGAGCTGCCCGCATTGCGCGCCTCTGCACGTGGCGGTGCGGTGCGCGGTGCGCGCTGGAGGCCGTGACCTGGTGAGTCGTCCGCGCTTGTGACGCGATCGAACGCGCCTTACTCGGCGGCCTGGTCGAGCTCCGCGATGGCGTCGTTCCAGTGGGCGGCGGAGCGTTTCTTCATCATGGTGCGGAACTCGGCGGTGGTCTTGGGGAAGTATTCGCCGGTGCCCCAGTCGACGATGACACCGTAGCGGCGCACCATGTCGAACTCGTTGAGCTCGCCGCTGCGGTAGCGCTCGGCGACGGCGGCGCCGTCCTCCTCCAGCCAGCCGCGCCGGGCCCTGGCGATGGCGGCGCGCGCGGCGCGGGTCGCTTCGACGTCGA
>JAPOPO010000047.1 GCA_026712885.1 Rhodospirillales bacterium
CCTCGAACTCCTCGTCGTCGTCGTCCTCGACCTCGTCCTCTTCTTCCTCGAGGGTCTCGTCCTCGCGCTCGTCCTCTTCGTCCTCGTCGTCGTCGTCTTCTTCGTACTGCTCATGGCGCGGCATGATCTGCGAGAGCATGTTGCGCATGACCCGCACTCTGACGTCGGGCGCGATCTCCACGAGTATGGTGTCGCCGCGACCGACCTTGATGACGTTCCCAACCAAGCCGCCGGTGGTCACGATGTCGTCGCCGCGGTTCACGTTCTGCAGCATCTCGCGGTGGGCTTTCTGCTTCCTCTGCTGCGGGCGAATCAGCAGGAAGTAAAACACCACGAAGATCAGGATGAGCGGCAGGATCGACATCAGCATGTCGCCGCCGCCGCCCTCGCCGCCTTCGCCGCCCTGTTGCATGGGCGGGCAGCCGGCCAACGCGATCAAGACGAGCCCGAGCGCGCCCGCCCTGGCGAGCGCACTCACCAACTTCCTCGAAACCATGGATTCGTACTCCTGGCCAGAAAAGCGCCCGAAACATAGGCCCAAATCCATGTGCGAGCAACGAATATGCCGAGCAAATAGTGCCTTCGTTTCAATTGTTGCCGATCGCGGCCCTGTGTCCCTCCCTTCTCCCGACCCTCGGCGCGAAAAAGCGAAGCAGGGAGGCTTGCGATGCCGGCAGGATTTGTCCGATTCGCGGCGATATGCGAGCGTGCGGGCGGTGAGCGTAGGCATCACAGACCCCGTTGAAGCCGGGCTCGGTGCGGTGGTGACCGGGTTCGACCTCGATTCCCCGGTGCCGGAGGCTGAGGAGGCGCTGCGCCGAGCCTTCCGCGCAAGCCCGGTGCTGTGCATTCGCGGATGCAAGGCAACGCCCGAGTCGTTCACGCGCTGTGCCCGCATCTTCGGCACACCGAAGCGGGAACTGCTGGGCATCATGCGCGATCCCGCCTGTGCTGAAATATCCCTCGTCGAGCGCAAGCAAGGGATCAGCACCGCCACCGGCAAGGCGGCGATTTTCGGCAGCCAGTGGCATACCGACGATTCCTTCATGGCCGTGCCGTGCGCTGCGACGCTTCTCTACGGCGAGATAGTGCCGCCCAAGGGCGGCGATACCGCGTTCACGAACATGCACGCCGCCTACGAGGCGCTGCCCGACGAGGCCAAGTCGCGCATCCAGGGGCTGAAGGCCGTACATATGTTTCAAGCGCGCCGCAACGTCTCGCCCGTGCCAGAGCGGACCCCGGAGGAGGAGGCGCAGACCCCGCCGGTGACGCACCCGCTGGTGCGCACCCATCCGGAGACCGGCCGCAAGGCGCTCTACCTCAACCCCAACCGGATCGACCGGATCGCGGACATGCCGCTGGCGGAGGGCGACGCGCTCCTCGACGAGCTGATCGAGCACGCCACGCAGCCGGCGTTCGTCCATGTCCATGGGTGGCAACCGGACGACATCGTGATCTGGGACAATCGCTGCACCATGCACAGGGCCTCGCCCCACGAAGGCGACCACCCGCGCCGCCTGCTCCGGATCCTCATCGAGGGAACGGTCCCTGTGTAACCGTAGCCCGCAGGAGCGAGCCCGATCTCTGACGGGCTCGATACAGGCCGCGACTGCGGCCCGTTGTGCCGGTAGGCGCGCGAGATCGCAGGACGGCCGACTGCCGTGAGCGAAGATGCGCCGGGGCGCGCGATGCGGCACACTGTCGCCCAATCTGGACTTGGGAACCGGGGAGACCGCTGATGACACGGGTCACGGAAGCGACGCCCGACGGCGTGGTGCGACTGGAGAACCGCTTTGCCGACGGCGCCGCCTTCGTCGAGGGAGCCTATGTGCCGATCGCCGAGGCGCGGATCCCGATCCTCGACTGGGGCTTCACCCGCTCCGACGTCACCTACGACGTGGTCCACGTCTGGAGCGGCAAGTTCTTCCGTCTGGACCATCATCTCGACCGCTTCGAGAAGAGCCTCGCCAGCGTTCGCATGTCCATTCCCCACGAGCGCGACGAGGTGGTGGAAATCCTGATGCGGCTGATGCGCCTCAGCCAGCTGCGCGACGCCTACGTGGAGGTGCTCTGCACCCGCGGGATGCCGCCCAAGGGCACCCGCGACCCCAGAGCCTGCGAGAACCGCTTCATTGCCTTCGCCGTCCCCTTCGTCTGGATCGCGGACGAGGAGATGCGCGCGCGCGGCATCAACCTGCACCTCAGCTCCTTCCTGCGGATCCCGCCGGGCTCGGTGGACCCCACCGCGAAGAACTTCCACTGGGGCGACATGATCCGCGCGCTGTTCGAGAGCTACGAGCGGGGCTGCGACATGCCGGTGGTGGTGGACCTCGACGGCAACATTTCCGAGGGGCCGGGCTTCAACGTCTTCGCCGTGAAGGGCGGCACCGCGACCACGCCGGGCGGCACCTGCCTGGAAGGCATCACGCGGAGGACCGCGCTCGACCTGCTCGGCGAGCTGAACGTGAAGGGCGAGGTCGGCACGGTCTCGCCGGACGACCTGCGCGGCGCCGACGAGGTCTTCGTTACCAGCACGGCAGGCGGCATCCTGCCGGTCACGAAGATCGACCATGAGCCGGTGGGCGACGGCGCCACCGGTCCGGTGACCGAGCGGCTGCGCGACCTTTACTGGGTGCGGCACGAGGACGACCGCGAAGCCACCCCGATCGATTACGAGGGCTGAGCTGCAGGCCGCACGCGCCGTAACAGTTTTCGATAACGGCTGGCCGCGGGCAGGGCACGCGGCATGATGATCGGCGGCATTCCCGGACCGAAGCGCGTCGGAACGGGGCCCGAGGCCAAGGCCGCGCTGCTGCGGGGTGCTGCCACCGTCGGCGATATCGTCGGCACCACCCTCGGCCCCGGCGGGCGCGCGGTGCTGATCGAGCGCCGCCACGCCCAGCCCTGGGTCTCCACCGACGGCTACACCGTCGCGCGCCACATCGACCTGGACGACCGCTTCGAGGACATCGGCGGACGCCTGATCCGTCACGTGGGCTCGAAGGTGACCGACGAGGTGGGCGACGGCTCCACCACCGCGATGGTGCTCGCCGCCGCGCTGATGGCCGAGGGCCACCGCGCCACCGCGGCGGGCGCCGACCCCATGAGCGTGATGCGCGGGATCGAGCGCGGGCTCGCCGCAGTCACCGCCGCGCTCGATGCCCAGTCCCGCCCGCTGCCTGCGCGCGGCGGGCTGGAGCGTGTGGCCCGGCTCGCGTCCGGCGGCGATGACGAGATCGCCCGGCACCTCGCGGACGCCATCGCGCAGGTCGGCCCCGACGGCGTCGTGACCATCGAAGAGGCCAAGGGCATCGAGAGCGAGCTTTCGGTGCACCAGGGCATGAGCTTCGACAAGGGCTACGTATCCACGGCCTTCGTCACCGACCCTGACGACATGACGGTTATGCTAGAGGACGCCTACGTGCTGATGAACGAGCAAACGATCTCCAGCGTCGATGCCATCGTGCCCGCGCTCCGCGCCTTCGCGAAGTCCTCGCATGCGCTCCTCATCGTCGCCGAGGACGTGGTCGGCGAGGCGCTGGCGACGCTCACCGTGAACAAGCAACAGGGCGGGCTCCGCGTCGCCGCGGTCAAGGCGCCGGGCTTCGGGCGCTGGCGCAAGCCGATGCTGGAGGACATCGCGGTCGCGACCGGCGGCCAGATCGTCACCGACGAGCTCGGCAACAAGCTGGAGAACCTGAAGCCCGCGATGATGGGCGCCGCCAGGCGCGTCCACGTGGCCCGCGACCGCACCACCATCGTGGAAGGCGCCGGCGATGCGCTGGAGATCGAGCAGCGCTGCAACATGCTGCGCCGCGAGGCCGAGGCCGAGAAATACCTGAGCTTCGACCGCGAGAAGCTTCAGGAGCGCCTTGCCCGCCTCGCCGCCGGCATCGCCCACCTGCGCCTCGGCGGCGCAACCGAGACCGAGCTCCGCACTCGCAAGGAACGCGCCACCGACGCGCTGAACGCGGCGCGCGCGGCAGCGGCCGAGGGCGTGGTGCCGGGCGGCGGCTTGGCCCTGGTTCAGGCGTCGCGCGCGCTCGGCGAGGTTCGCGCCGGGTGCTCCGACGACGAGGCCATGGGCGCGGGCGCGCTGAAGGCCGCGCTCAAGGCGCCGATGCGGCGTATCGTCGAGAACGCCGGCGGTGAGGGCTCTTACGCCATCGCCCGCGCGCTGGCACAGGACAACCCGCGCTGGGGCTTCGATGCGGACCGGCAACGCTACTGCGACCTTGCGCGCGCGGGGATCGTCGACCCGACGAAGGTGGTGCGAATGGCGCTCCGCACCGCGGTCCCCGCCGCCGCCCGCGTCATCGCGGCCGAGGCGGTGGTCGCCGGGTTCCCCCGCGCGACGGATTCCGGCACCCAGGCGCTATCCGAAGACGCCCTGCCGGGCAGTCAGAGCGAGGGGTAGCCGCTCTCCGCCCGTGCCTCTGCCGTGCCGTTCAACTCCCCGAAGCCAGCGCCCGCGTCGGATGCGCGGCGCCGCGATAGAGCACCTCCGCCTGCACCTCGACCTTGCGCCGCCACGCCGCGCGCTCCGCCGGGCTCATCTCCTGGGCGGGGCGCGGGTCGACATCGAAATGGTGAAAGCGATCGACGCCCCGCACCAGCATGGCGGACTCGCGCGGCGCGTGCTGCCAGGCGTGCGTCGGCACGTATTCGATGAGGAAGACGATGCGCCGGTCGTCGCTCCGATTGGGGCCGGAGGAATGGCAGATCGCGTTGTTGAAGAGGACTGCCTCGCCCGCCGCCATCGGCAGCGAGACCGCAGCGCTCTCGTCGATGGGCGCGTCGATCTGCTGCTCGCGGGTGAGCAGGCTGCCGGTCCCGAAGTGCTCGCGGTGCGGCAGCAGCGCCCCGCGATGGGAGCCGGGGATCACGCGGAGGCAACCCGCGTCCTCGCCACAGTCGGAAAGCGCAAGCGCGGCGATCACCACGATGGGCTTGATGTCGCAATAGGCGGTGTCCTGGTGCCAGCCGGCGAAGGTCTTGCCGTCAGGCTCCTTGAGCCTGAGCGAGACGCCCCAGACCAGAAGGTTGGGACCGAGCAGGTCCTCCATCGGATCGAGCAGGCCGGGAAGGCGCGTGAATTCGTCGATCCAGGGGCAGAGCAGCGAGGCGCCCTGGTCGAGCATGTGGCGCTCGTCAGGCCAGCGCCGCTCGAAGCGCTCCAGTTCTGCGCGGTAGTGCCGTGCCTCGCCCGCGCTCATGACGCGCAGGGGCGGGCGATAGCCTGCTTCGCGGAAAATCTGCCGTTCCGCCTCGTTCAACCGCTTCGGCATCCGCCCGCCCGCCTCGCCGTCACCTGCGCGCACTCATAGCAGGTTTCGCCGCGGCCAGTGAGGCGTCCGGCGGCTGATGTCGAGACTTATGATGTTGCCGATCGGCTAATTGAAGCCGCAGTCCTCAACGGTCGCGATCAGGGCGGACCAGATGCCGTCCCGCTCGCCGTAGCAGCCCTTGCGCCAACTGCCCTGGTGGACGTCGCCATCGGCGAAGGTCGCGGTGCCGAAGCCGTGCGGCCTGTCGTTGTTCCACTTGCCCTGGTAGCGGTGGCCGGCGGCCCATTTGTAGCTTCCGGTGCCGTGCCTCTTGCCGTCGCGCCATTCGCCTTTGTAGAGGGCGCCGTCGCTGCGCCTCCAGGTCCCGATACCGTGCAGCTTGCCGGCTGCCATGCTGCCTTCGTAGACATTCCTGCCGGAGCGGGTGTGCCAGACGAGCCGCCCGTCGCCCGAGGCCTTGCCATCCACACAGGCACCCCACCAGGTGAACGGTTCGTACTTGTCGGCGTCGCTTCGGCGCCACACGTGGCAGGGCTGGTTTTCGGTGACCGACCACCCGGGGCCGAGGGGCTTGAGGCCAGTTGGGGCTCCCTCCTCCCTCAAGAGCGGCGCGTAAACGTAGGCCGCCCCCCATCTCTCGCGCAGATTGACCCGAAGCCAGTTGCGGTTCCGTACCGATCCGGTCACACGGACGTCGATGCCCGCGTCCAGCGTGCGGAGCACGGCGAAGTTGGTGCCGGGGCCGGCCCGTGCGTTCGCGGCCTTCGCCACCTCCATTACCTGGTTGAGGGGATCGATCGTGAAGGCCTTCGCCGCGTTCGCGTCCGCGATCCAGGCCATGGCAACGGCAAACGCCGCCGCCAGTGGCGCGTGCACTCTCATAGTCTCTCCCTGTACGCGCCTTGTTGGTCGACGCTTGCGCTGCCCGCACCTGCGTTGGGCATGAGAGGTTATGTTTCTTGCATCATAGTATGGATTCAGCGAGCGCCCTATCGCCAAGTCAGATACTCCGCCCGGGCACTGGAGCGGGCGGTACCGCCCTTGCACCGCCCGTGCGGGCGTTGCGAGGATGCGCGCGCAGGTGAGCAAGCGACGCGGGGGGCGGGTGAGCCAGTATCAGGTCTCGATCGATATCGGCGGGACCTTCACCGACTGCGTGGTCTCGGACGGAGCGCGGCTCGCGGTGGTCAAGGCGCCATCGACCCCGCCCGCGTTCGAGCGGGGCTTCATGGACGCGCTCGCGCTCGCCGCCCGCGCCTTCGACAGCGACCTCCCCGGCTTCCTCGCCCGCACGGCGCGCATCGTTCACGGCACCACCGTCGCCACCAACGCGCTGGTAGAGGGGCGCACCGGCGCGGTCGGGCTGATCTGCACCGCCGGCCACCCGGACGTGCTGACGCTGCGCGAAGCGCCGCGCAAGCGCGCCTTTGACTGGCGCCTCGACTATCCCCGGCCTTTTGTCCCCCGCAATCGGACCTGCGAGGTGCGCGGGCGGATCGACGCGCGCGGCAACGAGATCGCGCCGCTCGCGGAGGAGGACGTGCGCGCCGCCGTGGACCACTTCAGGCGCTGCCCGGTGGATGCCATCGCCGTGAGCCTGCTCTGGTCAGTGGTAGAGCCCGCGCACGAGCGCCGGGTGGGCGAGATCGTGAGTGCGCTCTGGCCCGAGGTGCCGGTCACGCTCAGCCACGCGCTCAACCCGATCCCGCGCGAGTACCGCCGCACCATCGCGACCGCCATCGACGCCGCGCTGCACGCCATCGTGCCCGCCTATCTCGGCCGGCTGGAGGGCGCGGTGCGCGAGGCCGGCTTCGGCGGCACCCTGCTCGTCGCCAACTGCCAGGGCGGCATGATGACGGTGGACGAGATCGCCGCGCGGCCGATCCACGCGGTGATGAGCGGGCCGACGCTCGCCCCCATCGCCGCGCTCGCGCTTACGGACGAGCCCGACATCGTCGTCGTCGACATGGGCGGTACCACCTTCGACGTGTCCGCCATCCGCGCCCGCGCGCTGATCCGCACCACCGAAGCGCCGATCAACGACGATCTGTTGGGTCTGCCCAAGATCGACGTGCGCTCGGTGGGCGCGGGCGGCGGCAGCATCGCCTGGGTCGATTCCGGTGGCCTGCTGCGGGTGGGCCCGGTGAGCGCCGGCGCCG
>JAPOPO010000045.1 GCA_026712885.1 Rhodospirillales bacterium
GACGCCGTAGGGCCCGGCGGCGAAGTCGATCTCGATACCCGAGACACTCGAAATCACCACGATGGAGCCCGCGTCCGACTTCTCCAGATGCGGCAGCGCCGCCTCCACCGCATGGACGGTGTGCATCAGGTCGACATTGAATTCCTTCTGCCAGGACTCCAGGTCCGGGCTGGCCGCAAGCGCGCTGACATTGGGCACCACGATATCGAGCCCGCCGAACTCGGCAGCGACGTCGTCGACCCACTGGCGCACGGCCGGCCCGTCGCCGACATCGAGTGCCCGGCCCGAGGAGCGCACGCCGTTTGCGCCGAGCGCGGAAACCGCCTCCTCCACATCGGCCTCGGTGCGCGCACAGATCGCGACATCGGCGCCCTCTGCCGCAAGTTCGTTCGCGATCGCGCGGCCGATCCCCTTGGTGCCGCCGGTCACCAGCGACTTCCTTCCTTTCAAGCCAAGATCCATGTGTCTCTCCCTCGCTATCGGCGCCGCATGGCGCGGCGCATCGTTTTCCCCCTGGCAGGCACGGACCATTGTCGCGCTGCCGGGTCTACGCTGCGCGGCATGGTGACCGATCGCGGGTGCCAAGGCCAGCGCCATTCGCCGGCTGACTCTGGCTCGCATTCAAGGCGCTTGATAGGATGGCGCCGCCTTGCGAGGCGGTGTTTTTCAGTCTCCTGTCGTCGCTTCTCATACGCCTCTTCCAACCAACGAAAACTCATGAATAGGAAGCTTTTATGCGAGAGTTGAAGATCGGTCTCATAGGCGCCGGCTGGATGGGCAAGGCCCACGCAATGTGCTATCGCGCGCAGCCGCTCGCCTTCGGCGCGAAGCCGGCGGTCCCCGTGCTGGAAGTCGTCGCCGAGGTGAACGAGGAGCCCGCCAGCCGTTCGGCGCGGGAGTTCGGCTTCAACCGCCATACGGCGAATTGGCGCGAGATTATCGACGACCCAACCATCGACATCGTCGACATCAACACCCCGAACGATCTCCACTTCGACATGGCGATGGCCGCTATCGCCGCCGGCAAACATGTTTATTGCGAGAAGCCCCTCACCAACGACGCGAAGGACGCGTTCGCGATGGCGGAGGCGGCCGAGAAGGCCGGCGTCATTACCATGGTCGGCTTCAACTACATCAAGAACCCGGTCCAGACCCTCGCCCGGCGGCTGGTAGCGGACGGCGAGATCGGCGCGCCGAGTTACTACCGCGGCTCATTCAGCGCCGACTTCCTGGGCCGGCCGGAAATCCCCTTCTCCTGGCGCAACGACAAGGCACGGGCCGGCTCCGGCGTGATCGGCGACATTGGCGCGCATTGTTTCGCCTATCTGCAGCACCTCGTCGGCCAATCGGTCGAGGAGGTGGTGTGCAACCTTGAAATCGTCATCCCGGAACGCCCGGCACCAGCGGCGCATGGCGGCTTCAGCATGGATGCCAGCGGTGGCAGCGGCCAGATGATGCGGGTCGACACGGACGACCTTGCGACCGCCATGTTCAAGACCTCGGGCGGGCTGAACGGGCACATGGAGATGAGCCGCGTCTCGGTCGGCAAGCGCATGGACATTGGCTACGAGTTGACCGGCACCCAGGGCGCGATACGCTACTTCTATGACCGCATCAACGACTTGCAGGTCTATAAGCAGGACGGCGATCCGGGTAGGACGGGCTTCAAGCACGTCGCAATGGGCCCGACCGACCCGCGCTACGCCGCGTTCTACCCGGTTCCGGGTCTCGGCGCCGGCTACAACGACTTCAAGGTGATGGAGGTTCAGGACCTCATCGAGGCGGTCGCCGCCGGCAAGCCAGCCTATCCCGATTTCAGATTCGCGGCAGAGGTCCAGCGCGTGATTGACGCCTGCATCCTTTCCGACGCCGAGCGGCGCTGGGTCAGAGTGGACGAGATCGCCGTCTAACTGGAGTCAGGCGCGCTGCCAAGGCGGGGCCTGTTTCGCGATCTCGGCGTAGACCGGGCAGTCCGGCCGGTGGGCGCCTTCCAGATAGCCGGTGGACATCAGGAACTCGCGGCAGATCTCGCCGCCCGTGAACTTGAAGTGCGCCTTGAAGAGCTTCACCCAGTCCGCGTGCGGCCTGGGATGATGCGCGTCGAGCCAGGCGGCGAAGGAGCCGTGAGACACCTGTAGCGCCTGGATTCGCCCGGCGTTCTCGATGGCGGCATCGACCTTGAGCCGGTTGCGGATGATGCCCGCATCGGCCAGCAGCCGCTCCCGCTCCGCCTCGCCGTAGGCCGCGACCCGCGCAATCTCGAACCCCTCGAAGGCCGCAACGAAGGCCTCCTGCTTCTTCAGGATCGTGAGCCAGGAGAGCCCGGCCTGGTTGATCTCCAGCACCAGGCGCTCGAACAGGCGGTCGTCCTCCCGCACCGGGAAGCCGTATACCCGGTCGTGATAGGGCCCGTGGAAGGGATGCCCGGGCGCGATATCGCAATAGCTGGCCACGTCCCCCTGCCCCGTTCCGCGACTATTCCGCGAAGGTCTCGAGCGAGAGCCAGCCGGCCTCGACGATGCCGACGATGGCGCCGGTGATTACGCCGCCCGCCATCGTCGCGATCGCCGCCTTGCGCCAGAGCCGCGGGCGTTGCGGGGCGCCGGGCGCATGACCGGGCTCCGGGTTCTCGATCGGCCGGATCCCGAAGGGCAGCGCGACGAAGAAGGAGAGCCACCAGGCGATCACGAAGACGACGATGATGCCGAAGGCGTCCACTGCGGGGGTCCTACACCTGCTCCAGCTCGACCAGCGTGCCGCAAAAGTCCTTTGGGTGCAGGAAGATCACGGGCTTGCCGTGGGCGCCGGTACGCGGCTCGCCGTCACCCAGCACCCGCGCGCCCTCGGCCACCAGGCGATCCCGTGCCGCGGCGATGTCCTCCACCTCGTAGCAGAGGTGATGGATGCCGCCCGCCGGGTTCTTCGTGAGGAAGCCCGCGATCGGCGAGCCCTCGCCGAGCGGATGCAGCAGCTCCAGCTTCGTGTTGGGCAGCGTGACGAACACCGTCGTCACGCCGTGCTCCGGCAGGTCCAGGGGCTCGGAGATCTCGGCGCCGAGGGTGCCGCGATAGAGCGCGCTCGCCGCCGCGAGGTCGGGCACGGCGATGGCGACATGGTTCAGGCGTCCGATCATGGTCCCGCTCCGCTCAGCCCGGCACCCGCGCGATCTGCACGTCGATCACCGGGCGCTTGCCGTGGCTCTCCCGCAGCGCGCGCCGGATGGCCTGCCGCACCGCCTGCTCGATCGCGCTCTCCTCGCGGGCCTGCGCCCGCGGCAGCGAGTCCACCGCGTCCGCTACGTC
>JAPOPO010000044.1 GCA_026712885.1 Rhodospirillales bacterium
AGGAGATCGCCTACGGCCGCGTGATGGAGGTCATGGGCGCGCTCAACAGGGCGGGCTTCAACAACCTTGCGCTGGTAACGGAACCGCGCACGGCGGGGAGCGATGAGTAAGCGCGGCTGGCTCTTCTCCGCCCTGCTCCACGTCGGGGTGGTCGCCGCCGCGGTGCTTGGTCTGCCGCAGGTGTTCGAGAGCGATGCGCTGGTGCCAAGCGACCAGCCGATCGTGGTCAGCCTGGTCGAGATCGCCGACGAGACGAGTGCACCCGCCGAAGAGCCCGAGCCCGCACCGGAGCCGGAGCCGATCCCCGAGGCCGCGCCGGAGCCCGAACCGGAACCGGAGCCCGAGGTCGTCGCCGAGCCGGAGCCTGTGCCTGTGCCGGAACCGGAGCCGGAAGTTCTTGCCGCGTTGGACCCGGAGCCGGTCGTCGAGCCCGAGCCGATCTTCGAGCCGGAACCGGAGCCTGCCCCTCCGCCTGAGCCAGTCGTAGAGCCGGAGCCTGAACCGGAGCCGAAGGCGCCCGAGGCGAAACCGGAGCCTCCGCCCGCGCCCGAGCATCCGCCGGTTCCTGTTGCCAAACCGCCGGTGAAGAAGAAGCCGAGCTTCGACACCCTGCTGCAGAGCCTCACGGACGAGGAGCCCGAAGCACCCCCTCCGCCCGCGCAAAAAGCGGAGGAGCCATCTTTCGACGACATGCTCGCGAGCATCGCGGGCGTGGACGATGAACCGCCCCCGGACGCCAGAGCGCCCGCGCCCCTTACCGGACCCTTGCAGCGGACGATTACCGATGCCATCAAGCAGAAAGTCGAGCGGAACTGGAGCGTTCCGGCCGGCGTTCTCGATGCCGGCGATTTGGTAGTGATGCTGAGGATCCAGTTGGGACCGGACGGGTCCGTTCGGCGGGTGGAAATTGTCGATGCCGACGGCGGCGCCAACTACAGAACGATGGCGGAGAGCGGCCGCCGTGCCGTGCTGAAGGCCAGCCCCTTCAATGCTCTCACGCGTTATGTGGACAAATATGAAGGTTGGCGCGACATCACCATGACCTTCAGTCCACCGGTGTAAGGCGTTAGCTGAATTTGAATACGATCGAAACAAAGGAACCGACGGTGCGACGATGAGACGATTGCTGATACTGAGTGGACACGTCGGGCGCACGTTGTGCCATGCCCTTCCCCTCCCCGCCGCCATTGCACTTACCCTGGCGATCCTCGGCGCCGCAGCGACCGCCAAGGCTGAGCTCCGCGTGGATATCACGCGCGGCCATGTGGAGCCGCTCCCCATAGCGATCGTGGATCTGGCGGGCTCGAACGAGGCGGATGCGGAGGTCGGCCGCAAGATCACGCAAGTGATCACCCGCAATCTGGAGCGCTCCGGTCTGTTCCGCGCAATTGATCCGGCCGCCTTCATCAGCGACCCGAGCGGAACGAAGGCGCGGCCGCGATTCCCGGACTGGCGCATCATCAACGCGCAGGCGCTAGTCACGGGCCGCGTGGTTCCGGGGGATCCCGGCCGGCTGATGATCGAGTTCCGTCTCTGGGACGTGTTCGCCGAACAGCAATTGGTGGGTTTGAAGCTGAGCGGCTCTTCGGAGGCGTGGCGGCCGATCGCCCATACCATGTCCGACAAAATCTACGAGCGGCTGACCGGCGAGAGCGGCTACTTTCACACTCGGGTCGTCTACATCGCCGAGACCGGACCGCCTGACAAGCGCATCAAGCGCCTCGCGATCATGGATCAAGACGGCCACAACCTGCGCTACCTGTCAGACGGCCGCCACCTAGTGCTGACCCCCCGTTTCTCGCCCACCGCTCAGGAGATCACTTATCTCTCCTACGAGCGTGGCGTGCCCAAGGTCTACCTGCGCCACATCGACACCGGCCAGCAGGAGCTGCTCGGCGATTTTCCGGGCATGACCTTCGCCCCGCGCTTCTCGCCCGACGGCAATTTCGTGGTCATGACGCTGGCGCAGGGCGGCAATTCCGAGATCTACGAGATGGACCTGCGCTCGCGGGGGACCAGGCGGCTCACCAACAACCCGGCCATCGAGACCGCGCCCTGCTACTCGCCGGAC
>JAPOPO010000020.1 GCA_026712885.1 Rhodospirillales bacterium
CCGCCTGCCGGTACTCCCGCACCCTCTGCCGGCCGATCCCCGGCTCAACCGCGGGGATGGAACCGCGCGGCGCCGACAAACTTCACCGCCGCCACGCTCCGGGAGCCCCCGCCCGCCGCGCCGACGGTGCCGCCGGCATGACCGACGCCCGCCTGCAAGCGGCGGAAGGCATCGGCGCCGCCCGCGTCGCCTGCGCCGCCGAACAGGCCCGGCAGCGCGCCGAACAGGGCATTGGCGAGCGGGATGGTGATTGCCTGCCGCGCCGCGAGCCGGGCCAGGTCCGCGATCACGGAATCGACGAAGTCGGAGAACGAGAATTTGCCGGTGGTCACGAAGCGCGCGAGCGCAGATTCCATGGCGCCGAAGGCGCTCTCGGCTACGGTCCTGGCCTGACCGAGGGTGCTCTCGCTCTCCCGACCGAGGGTGCCGAGCGCCAAGGTGAACGCCCGCGTTGAGCCAGTCGCGCCGGCCAGCGCTGCGCCGGCTTCGTCACCCCGCCGAGCGGTATCGCCGAGGGAGCGGTTGAGCGCGCCGATCCCCTGCAGCGCCTCTTGCATGTCCGTCCGGACACGGAGCGCAAGCTCGAGATCACCGGGCATTACTTGCTTTCCTCAATCGCCGGCGCGGTAGAAGAGAACGATTTGCCGCCATGTCAGGCGCTCGCTGAGGTCGGCATGGCCGCGTCCGTGGCCGGCGCGGACGAGGGTGTCGAGCACGCGGTGGAGTGGCACGGGCTCACTTCCCGCGCCGTCACTCGTGCTGCCACCTGGGCCGCCACGCGGCGCAAAAAAAAGCCGCCGTTTGCCGCCCACATCGCCTCCGAGAGCGCGCGACCGTCCGCATCGCTCAGGCGGGCGAGCCAGGCCGCGTCCCGGCCGCAGGCGCGGGCGGCGAGCTCCAGCCAGAGCCCCGCGTGGCCAGCGAGCGCGCCTTCGACCGCGAGCGCGTCAGGCCCCTCGTCCTCGGCGCGATCGGGCACCAGCCCTGCCAGCGCCGCGATCAGGGGGCGCGCCAGCGCCGTCGCCTCCAACCCTTCGCGGAAGCGGAACTCCCGCACGGTGAGCGTGACTGCCGCGCCCGTATCGGGATCCGTGACCGTCGCCTCGCGGTCCGGAAAGAGCACCGAGAGATGGTTTTCGTAACCCTCAATCGCATCGTGCGCTTGCGCGCGTGGCCGCGCGCCGTGGGCGCGGCGCGCAGTCGCGCGCTGGGGGGCGCCCACGCCCTCCCCGCCCATCATGCGCTCTGCCCGTCGATGTAGAGCGCGGGCTCGCCGCCGCCGGGCTCCAGCATCGAGACGGCGAGACGGATCTGCTGCTCCGAGGAGCGTCCGTCGAGCAGGGTCAGCCCGCCGGCCGGCTGGATGGAGCAGCGCGGTGCATAGATGTTCCGCCCCCGGCCCTCGGCCGAGTCCTCGATGTAGCGAAAGGCCCCTGTGACCTGGCCGAGCGCGCCCTGCACCTGATCACGCGCCGCATCGTCCGGCATGTAATCGATGGCGAGCGCAGTGCCCGCCCGGATGCCGGCCTTCGGCTCATGGAGCGCGTGGTCCGGCGGCAGCCAGAAGATGCGGGCACGGGCATAGTCCACGATGTACTGGCCGGTCTGCTCGGTCTCGCTGGCGCCCGCGCCGAAGCGCCTGGCCGCGATCGCCTGCGCCGCCGTCACCGGGCTCTGCGCCGTCGACGCGACGGTCACGGCGTTGATCGCCGCGGCCTTGCTGGCCGGCGCGGCCAAGCTGAGAACGCCGGCGGGCCGCGCCGCGCCGCCAAGCTGATACCAGCGGCCGGGCCGAAAGACGGCAGGCTCCGCCGAAACCTGGGCAGCGGCAGCGAGCCGCCTCACCGCGCCCACC
>JAPOPO010000043.1 GCA_026712885.1 Rhodospirillales bacterium
CGGCTCTCGGCTCTCGGCTCTCGGCTCTCGGCTCTCGGCTCTCGGCTCTCGGCTCTCGGCTCTCGGCTCTCGGCTCTCGGCTCTCGGCTCTCTTATGTTATTGTCGCCGTTGCTCGCCGCGTCGCCGGTCACGGAGATCTCGTGCGATACTGGAGGCAGGCCCAACTCAGCCGGTTGGGCGCCGCACGCCCATGGCATGCCGAAGCCTTCCTGGCCGGCGCTCATGCCAATCCCGGTCCTGCCCAGTCTCATTCGCCGCCACCCTGGGCCGCTATATCCAACTGCAAACGGAGTGCTCCGCAACGCCATATTACCGGATAACGAATGAATTGTCCGTATCTAATTCGGCTAGTTTTGTGCCCAAACAATAACCATCTACGCAGCGACGGCCGCCCGCCGCTACCCATCCAGCAGCGCAAGCGCCCGCTCCAGCGTGAGCTCCTCCGGAGCGACATCCTCCGGCAGCGAGGCGTAGCGCCGGCGGTAGGCGACGAAGGGACCGTGCCGGCCGGTCTTGAGCCACACCGGCGCCCCGTCCCCGGGGTGCCGGCCCAGCCGGCGCAGCACCTGCGACGGTTCCCGGGCGCGGCTCGCCCGGATCTCCTTCTCCGCGATCAGCGCCAGCGCCCGGTTGAGCCCGACCGTGAGCACGTCCTCGCCCTCGGGGATCGGCGCATAGGTATCGCCGTGGCGCAGCCAGGGACCGTAGCGGCCGATCCCGGCCAGGACCGGTTTGCCTGTCTCGGGGTGCTGCCCGACCTCGCGGGGCAGCGCCAGCAGGCGCCGGGCGAGGTCGCGGTCGACGGCGCCGGGCTCAAGCGCCGGCGGCAGCGACATGCGCGCCGGTCTTGCCTTGTCCTTGCCCTTCCCCGCGCCCGCGCCGCGCTGCACGTACCAGCCGGTGGGGCCGCGTCGGAGGCTGAGGGCCTCCCCCGTGTCCGGATCGGCCCCAAGATCGCGCGGCCCGGCCCCGTTTTCGTCGCCTTCGTCGTCCCCGGCGAGCCGCTCCTCCACCGCCTCGCGCACCGCCCCCCGCTTGAGCGCGCCGGCCTCGTCGAGGGCCGGGCGGAAGCCGGCCCAGAACCCCTCCAGCATGCCGCGCCAGGCCAGTGCGCCCGCGGCGATGCGGTCGAGGTCCGTCTCCATTGCGGCGGTGAAGCCGTAGTCCACCCAGCGCCCGAACGCACTCTCCAGGAAGGCGGTCACCACCCGGCCCTGCTCGCTCGGCGCCAGATGCCGGTCGCGCAGGACGGCGTACTCGCGCTCGCGCAGGACAGCGAGGACGGCGGTCCAGGTCGAGGGCCGGCCGATGCCCAGCTCGTCCAGCCGGCGCACCAGCCCGGCCTCGGCGTAGCGCGGCGGCGGCTGCGTGACATGGCGCGCCGCTTCGACTGATACGACCGCCCCCCGCCCGCCTGATTCCCACCCGCTTTTCCGGCCGATTCACAGCGACTTTTGTACGGATTCACAGCGACTTTTTCTCGCCTACAGGGAGCGAAACGCCATGAATCGTCGAACATCGATTGGCCTGGACGAGGAAGATGCGCCGCTCGACCTGAGCGACGTCGCTCCCAAGCCGACACCGGTTGCCTCGGCGCCGGCGGCGGTTCGCGAGATCGCGACGTCCGAAGGGTTTCAGGGAGGGCCTCGGAAGCGCCCGAATTATTCGAGGATTACCGGACGGACCGAGCAATTCAACGTCCGCATCCGGGCCGAGACCAAGGCGGAGATCTACGCGATCGCGGACGAGAACCGGTGGAGCTTAGACGAGACCGTGGAGAAGCTGCTCGAGGCGTTCCGCGGTCGTTCGCTGTAGCTGGCTTGTGTCATGCCAGGCGCAGTACCCGGAGCTGCATGAACCGCCAGAAGTCGCTGTCGTTGGTAAGGATTTCGTCGATGCCGTGTTCAGCACAAAGAGCGGCTATCTGGGCATCGAAAATCAGGTTGCCGCTTGCTTGGGTCTCGCGCGCGATGCCGAGAAATTGATGAAGGAATTCGGGACCGGGTTGCATGACTTCACACGTGTGTTGTTAAGCCCGCAGATTGGACGCCGATCGGCGTGGTAACGCGTTGATTCACTTCGATTCAGGGGGGTCAACCGGGCGCGCTTAACAACAGGGCTGGGAGACCAGCTCACCGAAGTTGTCAACGTTCTGCCCCATGCAAATCCGGCATAGCCTCGCTTCCTCTTGTTTTGCCAAACGCTTCGACGCCGTCACCATCACGGCTCTAGGCCCTGTACCCATAAATTAATTGTCTGTGAGAGCGAAACATGATTCAAGCTCCCAAATTGCGGGAGCGTGCCGATGAACCGCTACGACCTGACCGATTTCGAGTGGAGCGTGATCAAACCGTTGCTGCCGAACAAG
>JAPOPO010000182.1 GCA_026712885.1 Rhodospirillales bacterium
CTGGAAGACCCTGGTCGCGCAGAAGCGCCCCGAGGTCCTGGCGCTGCGCCGCGAGATCCTGGCGCTGGCACGCGAGACCGCGACGCAGCCTGCGGACCTCAGGCGGACGGCCGCCCTGGTCATCAGAGGCGAGCGTGAGGTGCGGCAGGCGACGGGGGGGATGGTCGAGGCCAACCTGCGGCTCGTGGTCTCGATCGCCAAGAGGTACCGGAACCGGGGCCTCAAGTTCCTGGATCTGATCCAGGAGGGCAATGTCGGGCTGATGAAGGGTGTGGACAAGTTCGACTACCGCCGGGGCTTCAAGTTCTCGACTTATGCCACCTGGTGGATCCGGCAGTCGCTCGCGCGGGCGATCAGCGAGACCAGCCCCGCGGACCGCATCCCGGTGCACATGGTGGAGACGGTGAACAAGGTGAAGCGGACGTCCTGGCTCATGGGGCAGGAGCTTGGGCGCGCACCGGCGCCGGAGGAGATCGCGGAGCGAATGCGCATACCGCTCGAGCGGGTGCAGAAGGCGCTGGCGGCGGCAGCGGCGGCGGAGCCGGTGAGCCTCGAGACGCCGCTCGGCGGCGGCGGCGGGGACCTGCGGCTGGGCAACCTGATCGAGGACGAGGACGCGGTGCAGCCCCTCGATGCCGCGATCGGGTCCGACCTGCGGGCCGCGGTGTCGCGGGTCCTCGGCACTCTGACGCCGAGGGAGGAGCGGGTGCACGCATGCGCTTCGGCATCGGCACGAAGAGCGACAGCACGCTCCAGGAGGTCGGCGCGCAGTTCTCGGTGACGCGCGAGCGCATCCGCCAGATCGAGGCCGCGGCGCTGCGCAAGCTGACGCACCCGTCCCGCGCGCGCGTGCTACGCAGATTCCTCCAGGTATAGGCGCGCCGGCCGGCAGACGCGCGCGGTCGCGCCGGCCCGGCCCGCGGGCCATGGCGCCGACTTCGCCCGTCCGCCTACTCCCTGCAGGACTCTCTCCTGACCTGATCGGCCCAGTACCAGGTGAGATGAACGTACCTGCGCTTCGCGCCGTCGGCGTCCAGCGCGCTGCACCCGTCGAGGAAGCCCTTCGCCGCCGCCGCATCGGCAGCCACCGCCTTCACACCCTGGCAGTAGTCGGTCTCCTCCGAGACCATCCAGGCGATGGTTCGCTCCAGCCGGCTCATCGCCTGCGCTTCTCCGGCCGCCGAGCAGTCCTCCCCGGCGGCCCCGACATCGCCGCTCACGGCCAGTAGCGACAGCAGGGCCGTACCCAGCGCCATCGCTCGTGCCGCGACCGTCACGCTCGATCTCCCCGCTGGGACAGGCGCCGCTCCCATGCTATGCGCCCCTGCCCGTTGCCGGACAAGCTCTCGGCGACCCGCTTTCTCAGCACCTTCGAAGCGCGGAACACCACCACCCGGCGCGCCGCTATCGGCGCCGCCTCCCGGGTGCGCGGATTGCGGCCCGGCCGCTCCGCCTTGTTGCGCGCCCCGAAGCTGCCGAAGCCGTAGATCCTTACTTCTTCTCCGGCCACCAGGCATGCCGCCATCTCCTCGAACAGGGAGTCGACCAGAATCCGAGCCGCGCGGCGCGTCAATCCCGCCTCCTCGCGCACGGCCAGCGCCAGATGGGCGCGCGTCACGATCGCCATCGGCGAACATCCTCTGTCGTGCCGGATCACAATACGGCGGCACGGCCAATGGGAAAATCACGACCGACCTTCCCGGC
>JAPOPO010000285.1 GCA_026712885.1 Rhodospirillales bacterium
CGGTCGCTCAGGCTGAACCATTGCCGCCCCGTGGGCGCCATATCGCAGGGCTCGGGCGCGTCCGGTGCGGCGAAGCAGGCGTGCGGCACGAGCCGCCCCCAGGGCTCGGCGAGGCCGATCAGGTCGTTGCCGTCGGCGCCGAGGCCGTGCAGCAGGAGCACCAGCTTGCGCGGCTGACCGCCGCCCGCCGGCGGCCGTTCCGGACCCGTCAAGGCACTCACACTCTTTCCCCGTTGCCCTTTGTGGAAGACGCGCGGATCATGGCGGCGCGCACCGCCCGGCACAAGGCGCGGCCAGCGCGGGCAAGGCCTGCACCGCCACCGGGCGAGCTACCGCACCCATCTCGCTCAAGTGGAAATCATCTTCTTCTCGACGCCCACGCCTGCCGCGATGGCCCGCTCGTATTCGAGCGGCAGCGTCGCGGAATCCTGAAGCGCGATCCCCGTCGAATCGAACAGCGTGACTTCGCTCGCCGAGGTGCGGCCGGGGATCTTGCCCGTGATCACCTCGCCGATATCGCCCGCCACGTCGCTCTCCTGAAGCTCGTCCCTGGTCAGCGGCACGTTGATTTCGCCATCGGTGATGCACTGGCGCATGTCGTCGACGATGATCCGCGAGCGCTGCAGAATCGCGACATCGAGCTCCTGCGTGCCCGCGAGACCGCCGCCGAGGGCCGCGATGTGCATGCCGTCCTCGATCAGCTCGTTGCCGAGGACGGGCGTCTCACCCGTCGTCCCGGTGACGACGACGTCGGCGCCCGGCACGACATCTTCGAGAACGGTGGAGGGCTTGATCACGAGATCGGGGTGGTCTGGCTGCTCGCTCGCCATGAACGCATCCAGCGTCGCCCGGGTCCGGCTCCAGACCCGAACCTCTTTCCAGTCGTGTGTCGCGACGCAGGTGCGGAAAGCGCCGGTGTTCACGTCGCCAGCCCCGACCAGCGCCAGGACGGAGGAGTCCTCGCGCGCCATCCACTTCGCCGATACCGCGCCGGACGCGCCGGTCCGCATCAGGGTGTGATGGGTGCCGTCCACGATGGCGAGCGGGAAGCCGGTCTCGGGCTCGGTGTAGATCAGGATCGAGAACACGGTGGGAAGATTGAACTTGGCGCGGTTCTCGAAGCGGATGGAGACCCACTTGCACGCCGCGGCAGCGGGCGCGGCCTCCGGCTCCTCGATGTAGGAGGGCATGATCTCCCACTCGCCCGGATACTTGTCCAGCACGATATGGCCCTTGGGCTCCATGAAGACGCGGCCCTCGCCCATGCGCCGGAACGCGGTCTCCACGCAGCGGACGTACTCCTCGGGCTCGAGCAGGCCGATCATTTCGCTGCGGCTGAGAATCAGGGTCTTGCGATTGCGCCAGCTCGTGTCCGCCATGGCTTGCCCACTCCTTTCTCGGCTCTCTTCCTCGGGTAAGGGTTCGGGTCACTATACGGTCAACCGTGCGCCAAGGTCGTGGGCAGCACCGGCGGGACGCGCTATAACCTGCCGAGGGCTGGGCGCGAGCCGGTCCAGGGGCCGCGAGGACCGTCATGCTGGCCGAGATTCTCGAAATCGTCGTCTACGTCTTGATGGGCGCGGTTGTGGTCGCACTCGTGTTGGGCCTCGGCGCCATGTACTCCGGCGGCAAGAACAGCAAGAGCAACCTCTTCATGCGCTGGCGGGTCGGGCTCCAGTTCGCGGCGATCGCGCTGCTCGCGCTCCTGGTGTTCGTCGTTCAGAAATAGGCCGTGGTCCGCCTCACCAAGATCTACACCCGCGGCGGCGATGCGGGGGAGACCTCGCTCGGCGGCGGCGCGCGGGTGAAGAAGCACGACGCCCGCGTCGAGGCCTACGGCACGGTGGACGAGGCGAACGCGGCGATCGGGCTCGCGCGGCTGGAGACCGGGGGCGAGGCGGACGCGATGCTGGAGCGTATCCAGAACGACCTCTTCGACCTCGGCGCGGACCTCTGCCGGCCCGGTTCGCTCGACGAGGGCTTACGCATCGCCCAGTCGCAGATCGACCGGCTGGAGGCCGAAATCGACGCCCTAAACGAGCGCTTGAAGCCGCTCGAGTCATTCGTTCTGCCCGGCGGCAGTCGCGCTGCGGCGGCCCTGCACCTCGCGCGCACGGTGGTCCGCCGCGCCGAGCGGCTGATCACGGCGCTCGCTGAGCAGGAGCCGGTCAATCCGCTGGCGGTGATCTACGCCAACCGGCTCTCCGACCACCTCTTCGTTCTCGCCCGCCACCTCAACGACGACGGCACCACCGACACCCTCTGGGTCCCCGGCGCCAATCGGTAGCAGGAGGGCGGTACCGCCCAAGCCGCCCGACAAACCTTGTCGGATCATTGTGCGAGAAATATGATTATCCGCCTAGATAGTATGAAATATTCATAAATAAGCGGGGGCGAACGTGGCGACCGTGCGCAAGACCATCACGCTGACTGACCAGCAAGACCGGTGGATTAAGTCACGTATCGCCGCCGGCGGCTTCACCAACGACAGCGAGTACATCCGCGATCTGATCCGACGAGACCAGGAGCAGAGTGCGAAGTATCGGGCGCTTGAGGCCGCGATCCGGGAAGGCATCGAGAGCGGCGTGAGCGACAAGACCGTGCCTGACATCATGGAGGACGTCGAAGCCCGGCTGCGCGCTGATGGCCGGCTATAAGCTGACGCAGAAGGCGACAGACGATCTCGACACCATTTACGAGTACACGACCGTCAACTTCGGGTTAGAACAGGCGCGAGGCTACCTGACAGGCTTGCATGAACGATTCGAAGAGCTGGCGACGCGTCCGGCACTGGGCCGCAACGCCGAACCGCTCGCGCCGGGGCTGCGGCGTTACCCCTATCGATCCCATGTCGTGTTTTACGTGTCGGAGGACGAAAGCGTGCTGATCGTTCGCGTGCTACACGAGAGCATGGATCCGCCTAGGCATTTCGTTCTCGACTCCTGACGGTCCTCGGTCCACGGCGCCAAGAGGATAGGCGACACCGGCCCGCTCCCTACTCCGCGGCCTCCTGGTAGCTCTCCATGGGTGGGCAGGCGCAGATCAGGTTGCGGTCGCCGTGGACCTGGTCGATCCGGTTTACCGGCGGCCAGTACTTGGCTTGCCTGAGACCGTCCGCCGGGAAGACCGCTTCCGCTCGGCTGTAGCCGCGCCCCCATTCGGGCTCGGCGATGTCGTCCATGGTGTGGGGCGCGTTCCTGAGCGGGTTGTCGGCCGGGTCCGCGCGGCCCTCCTCGATGGCGGCGATCTCCGCGCGGATCGCGATCATCGCATCGCAGAAACGGTCGAGCTCGGCCTTGGACTCGCTCTCGGTGGGCTCGATCATCAGCGTGCCGGCCACAGGGAAGGACATGGTCGGCGCGTGGAAGCCGTAGTCCATGAGGCGCTTGGCCACGTCGTCGACCTCGACGCCTGCGCTCTTCTTCAGATGCCGCATCTCGATGATGCACTCGTGCGCGACCAGGCCGTTCGCGGCGGTGTAGAGCACCGGGTAGTGGTCGGCGAGGCGCTTCGCGATGTAGTTGGCGCTGAGGATCGCGACCTGGGTTGCGCGGGTGAGGCCTGAGCGGCCCATCATCGCGATATAGGCCCAGGAGATCGGGAGGATGCCCGCCGAGCCCCAGGGCGCCGCCGAGATCGCGCCGATCCCTTCCGCCGGGCCCGATTCCGGCACCACCGGATGACCCGGCAGGAAGGGCGCGAGATGGGCCGCGACGCCGATCGGCCCCACCCCCGGCCCGCCGCCGCCGTGAGGAATGCAGAAGGTCTTGTGCAGGTTGAGATGTGCCACGTCCGGGCCGAACTGCCCCGGCAGGCTCAGCCCGAGCAGGGCGTTGAGGTTGGCGCCGTCCATGTAGACTTGGCCGCCCTTGCCGTGGATCACCTCGCAGATCTCGACGATGGATTCCTCGAAGACGCCGTGCGTGGAGGGATAGGTGATCATCAGCGCCGCCAGATCGTCGGCGTGGGCCTCGGCCTTGGCGCGCAGGTCGGCGAGGTCGACGTTGCCGTCCTCGTCGCAGGCCACCACCTGCACCGACATCCCGGCCATCACGGCGCTC
>JAPOPO010000112.1 GCA_026712885.1 Rhodospirillales bacterium
CCCACGGGCCAGCGCCGGACCTCTCCATCGGCCATCGCTCGAAAGCGCTCCACCGCGTAGCGGCGGCCCTCGTCCACGAGGCCGCGGCCGAATTCGTGCACCAGGTACGTCGGCGAAGGCACGCGCCTGGCGTTGTGTTTGCTCATGGGCGGGACCTCCGTGGCGGTGCGGATGGGCTGTCCGGCCGGAACCCGCCCCGGGCACCGGCCGCCGTCCCGGTCATGGCCGGACCCGGCCTTTTGGCGGCGTGGCGGCGAGCACGGGCGGGACGGCGACGGGCCGGCGCCCCGGCCCGCATCCCGGCGCATGTCCGGCAGCCTGGACCCGGACACGGTGCTCCGGGAGATCGTCGCCTGCCGTCGCGCCGACGCTCAAGAGGTCTCTCTGCAGGAGCGGCCTCTGGCCGGGCAGTTCGAGCGCCCCGAGACGGTGCGCGCCGAGGAGGTGGTGCTGAGCGTGCCCGACGGGCGGGACGTGCGCTGCGCGCGCTCAAGCGCATGCTCGTCAACGCCACGCCCATCCCGGCCGAGGGGAAGGTCGCCGGATCCGTGGTGGTCACGATGCAGGACCTTGCGCCGCTTGAGGAGATCGAGCGGCGGCGAACGGAGTGCCTGGGCCTGGTGAGCCACGAGCTGCGCGTGCCGCTCACGGCGATCAAGGGCTCGGCGGCCACGCTGCTGGAGGAGTCCGGGGATCTGGATGCCCAGGAGATGCGCGAGTTCTTCCGCATCATCGCGGAGCAGGCCGGGCGGATGCGCCGCCTGATCGCGGACCTGCTCGACGCCGGGCGGATCGATTCGGGCACGCTGTCGGTCTCGCCCGAGCCCACCGCGGTGGCGGAACTCGTTGAACGGGCGCGCAGCGCGTTCCTGGAGCGGGGCGCGCGCCGCGGCCTGACGGTGGAACTGGCCGACGGACTGCCTCCTGTGATGGCGGACCGCCGTCGCATCGTGCAGGTGCTGAACAACCTGCTCGCCAACGCCGCGCGGCACACGCAGCAGGACTCGACGATCCGCGTGGCGGCCGGGCGCGACGGTCACGACGTGTCCATCTCGGTCGCCGACGACGGGGCGGGCCTTGAGCCGCAGCGGTTGAAGAACCTGTTTCGCAAGCACGCAGGCGGCGCCACCGGCACGGCGAGCCACGGGCTGGGACTTTCGATCTGCAAGGGGCTGGTGGAGGCGCACGGCGGGAGGATCCGTGCCGAGAGCGAGGGCCCCGGCCGCGGCACGACGATAACGTTCACGATCCCCGCGGCGGCGGCCTCCGCGGTCTCGGGCCGCACCGCGCCGCCCGCGGGGGCCGATCCGAAAAAACGCCCGAGAATCCTGGCGGTGGACGAGGACCCGAACACGCTTCGGTTCGTGCCCGATGCGCTGGGCGGTGCGGGCTACGCCCCGAGGGTCGCGGGCGCGCCGCAGGACCTCTCCGCGCTGATCCGCCACGAGCGTCCGGCGCTGGTGCTGCTGGACCTGGCGCTGCCCGGGCGCGAGGGGCCGGAATGGTTCGTGGAGATCCCGGAACTGACCGAGGCGCCGGTGATATTGCTCTCAGGCTACGGGGCCGACGAGACGGCGGCGCGCGCGCTCGAACTGGGCGCGGAGGACTACATCGTCAAACCGTTCTCCCCGACGGAGTTGATCACCCGCGTGGGTGCGGCGCTGCGCCGCCATCGGGAGCCCGAGCCGTTCGTGCTGGGCGATCTTGCCATCGATCACGGATCGCGCCGCGTGACGTTGCGCGGCGAGG
>JAPOPO010000357.1 GCA_026712885.1 Rhodospirillales bacterium
CATTGCCCAGTCGACCGTGTCGCCGTCCGCAAGGCGCGCGCCGTGGCGCAGGCATTGCCAGATCTGGGCGCGGCTGATCTCGGCGGTGGCCGCGTCTTCCATCAGGTTGTAGAGGGGCACGGCGCCGCGGCCGGCGAGCCACGCCTCGATGTACTGGATAGCGACGCGGATGTTGCTGCGAAGCCCCGCTTCGGTGAGCTCGCCCTCGGGGACCGCGAGCATATCGGCCTCGGTCACGGTCACGTTGCCGAGCTGCCGCGACACCTGGTTGGCCTCCGGCATCAAGCGGTCGAAGACCTCGCGCGCGACCGGCACGAGCCCGGGATGGGCGACCCAGGTGCCGTCGTGGCCGTCGCCGGCCTCGCGTTCCTTGTCCGCGCGGACCTTGCCGAAGGCCTGCTCGTTCGCCGCATCGTCGCCCTTGATGGGGATCTGCGCCGCCATGCCGCCCATCGCGTGCGCTCCGCGCCGGTGGCAGGTCTTGATCAGGAGCCGGCTGTAGGCGCGCATGAAGGGCTGCGTCATGGTGACGAGGCCGCGGTCCGGCAGTACCCAGTCGGGACGGTTCCGGAAGGTCTTGATGACGCTGAAGATGTAGTCCCAGCGCCCGCAGTTGAGGCCGACGATGTGGTCCCTCAGCGCGTGCAGGATCTCGTCCATCTCGAAGGCGGCGGTGATGGTCTCGATCAGCACCGTGGTCTTGATCGTGCCGACGGGGAGCCCGAGCTCCTCCTGGGCCGCGACGAAGACGGCGTTCCACAGCGCCGCCTCTTCGTAGTGCTCCATCTTGGGCAGGTAGAAGTAGGGGCCCGTGCCCCGCGCCCGGAGTTGCGCCGCGTTGTGGAAGAAGTAGAGCCCGAAGTCGAAGAGGCTCGCGGAGACGGGGCGGCCGTCGACGAGGAGGTGCGCCTCCTCCAGGTGCCAGCCGCGCGGGCGGACGATCAGCGTCGCGATCTCCTCGCCGAGCGCATAGGACTTGCCGCTGTTGGGGTCGGTCATGGCGATGGTGCGGCGCGCCGCATCGTGCAGGTTGACCTGGCCCGCGATCATCGCCTCCCAGGTGGGCGACGCGGCGTCCTCGAAGTCCGCCATGAAGCACGAGGCACCGCAGTTCAGCGCGTTGATGATCATCTTGCGATCGACCGGGCCGGTGATCTCGACCCGCCGGTCGGCGAGATCGGCCGGCGTGCCCGCGATGGTCCAGTCGCCCTCGCGGATCGCCTTGGTTTCGGGCCGGAAGGCCGGGTTCTCGCCGGCATCGATGCGGGCCTGGAATGCCGCGCGGGCCTCGAGCAGACGCCGCCGCTCGTCGCCGAAGCGGCGCTCCAGCATGGCGACGAAGGCGCAGGCCTCGTCGTTCAGGATGTCGGCGAGTCCGGGGACCGCGGGTCCACTGATCTCGATTCCGGTCTCCACGGGCGCTTGATCGTCCCTTCTGTGAATCTCCAGCATTGCGTGCTACTCCTTGCGTGCTGCATCGCAATACGACATCAATGTCGCGCGATGAGTCTGAATTGTCCATAACTGGTTGTAAAAAAACGTGTATTTCATTCAATATTAGTATGTATGTTGTTGTAGGGTTGTAAATTTAGTAAAAATGAGTGGCCGCGCACGGGGGCGCGGCCGCCGCTACAATACGGAGCGAGCGATGCAAAAGGAAAGGCCCTGGGGCGCG
>JAPOPO010000220.1 GCA_026712885.1 Rhodospirillales bacterium
CAAGGGTTTGCACCTGACGCTTGCCTCGGTGCCGCAGGAGGACCCCAAGGTCTACGACATGCTGTGCCGGGCCGATACGGTCGGCGTCTTCCAGATCGAGAGCCGGGCGCAGATGAACATGCTGCCCAGGCTCAAGCCGCGCCGTTTCTACGACCTGGTGATCGAGGTCGCGATCGTGCGCCCCGGCCCGATCCAGGGCGACATGGTGCATCCCTACCTGCGCCGCCGCGACGGGCTGGGGGAGGTGATCTACCCGGCGCCGGCGCCCGAGCACGGGCCGGCGGATGAGTTGCGTCGGGTGCTCGAAAAAACCCTAGGCGTGCCGCTCTTCCAGGAGCAGGCGATGCGGCTCGCCATGGAGGCGGCGCAGTTCACGCCGGACGAGGCCGACGCGCTGCGCCGCGCCATGGCCACCTTCCGCCGGCGCGGCACGCTCAGCCAGCTGAAGGAGAAGATGGTCGGGCGCATGGTGGCGCGCGGCTACGATCCGGAGCTTGCGGAGCGCTGCTTCCGCCAGATCGAGGGGTTCGGGGACTACGGCTTCCCCGAATCCCACGCCGCGAGCTTCGCGCTGCTGGCTTACGTCTCCTCCTGGCTCAAGTGCCACCACCCGGACGCGTTTGCGTGTGCGCTCTTGAACGCCCAGCCCATGGGCTTCTACGCGCCTGCGCAGATCGTGCGCGACGCCCGCGAGCACGGCGTCGAGGTGCGCCCGGTGGATATCAACGCGAGCGGCTGGGACAACAGCCTGGAGGACGCGGGGGAGGGGCACTGCGCGCTCCGTCTTGGCATGCGCCAGGTCGGCAGCCTGCGCCAGGAGGATGCGGAGCGCATCGTGGACGCGCGCCACACGCCCTATCCCGATGTCGGCGCGCTCGCCCGCCACGCCGGCCTCTCGGCCTCCGCCATCGAGACCCTGGCGGCGGCGGACGCCTTCCGCTCCGCAGGGCTCGTGCGCCGCCAGGCGCTGTGGCAGGCCCGCGCGCTGGCCAAGGCGCCGCCGCTGCCGCTCTTCGAAGCGGCGGACCAGTGTGAAGACGGGCCGGAGCCGGCGGTTGCGCTGCCGGCCATGGCCGATGGCGAGCAGGTGGTCGAGGACTACCGCACGCTCCGCCTCTCGCTGCGCGCCCATCCGCTCGCCTTCCTGCGCGATCGGCTGGCGGCTCGGAGCGTGCTCCCGGCAGAGACGCTCCTGCGCGCCCAGGACGGCGACCGGGCGGCGACGGCCGGGCTCGTGCTGGTGCGCCAGCGGCCGGGCAGCGCCAAGGGGGTGATCTTCATGACGCTGGAGGACGAGACCGGCACCGTGAACGTCGTCGTCTGGCCCAACATCCTGGAGAAATACCGGCCTGCGGTGCTGGGCGCGCGCCTCGCGATGGTGCGGGGCCGCGTCCAGCGCGCCGGCGAGATCGTGCATCTGGTCGCGGCCCATCTGGAGGCCCTGACTCACTGGCTCGCCCTGCCTACCCCGGGAGAAGGGACCGCGCCGCGCGGCTGCCAGGCACTCCCGGCGTCCACCCCGCGCCCCACACGGCACCAGC